>JAYUZO010000254.1:0-7918 GCA_043751715.1 Rhodobacterales bacterium
GCCCCCCGCCCTTTGCCGTAAAGCGCACGGCGCGGTCATCAGGCTGCCTTGCACCCGCAGGCCCAGCGGTCTAAGGCAAAGCGCCCGCTCCTCGAAAGGCTGCCCCCAATGATCCCGCGCTATTCCCGCCCTGATATGGTTGCCATCTGGTCACCCGAGACCAAGTTCCGCATCTGGTTCGAGATTGAGGCGCATGCCTGTGATGCGCAGGCCGCCCTTGGCGTGATCCCTACCGCCAATGCAGCCGCCGTGTGGCGGGCAAAGGATGTGACCTTTGACGTGGCCCGGATTGATGAGATTGAGGCGGTAACCAAGCATGATGTCATCGCCTTTCTGACCCATCTGGCCGAACATATCGGCGCGGATGATGCGCGCTTTGTGCATCAGGGCATGACGAGTTCAGATGTGCTGGATACCACGTTCAATGTGCAACTGGTGCGCGCGACTGATCTTTTGCTGGCGGGTCTGACCCGCGTACTGGCCGCCCTGCGCACCCGCGCGTTTGAACACAAGGACACCGTCCGCATCGGCCGCAGCCATGGCATTCACGCCGAACCCACCACCATGGGCCTGACCTTTGCACGCTTTTACGCCGAAATGCACCGCAACCATGCCCGCCTGATGGCTGCGCGTGCGGAAATTGCCACCGGTGCCATCAGCGGCGCAGTGGGCACCTTTGCCAACATTGACCCAAGTGTTGAAGAACACGTTTGCAAGATGTTGGACCTGACACCCGAACCGATCAGCACGCAGGTCATTCCGCGTGACCGGCACGCGATGTATTTTGCGACCCTTGGCGTCATCGCCAGCAGCATTGAAAACGTGGCGATTGAAATCCGCCACATGCAGCGCACCGAGGTGCTGGAAGCGGAAGAGTTTTTCAGCCCCGGTCAGAAGGGCAGCTCTGCCATGCCGCACAAGCGCAACCCGGTGCTGTCGGAAAACCTGACGGGCCTTGCGCGGCTGGTCCGCATGTCGGTGATCCCGGCGTTGGAGAATGTGGCGCTGTGGCATGAGCGCGATATTTCGCACAGTTCGGTTGAACGGGCGATTGGCCCCGATACCACGATCACGCTGGATTTCGCACTGCACCGCCTTGCCGGGCTGGTGGAAAAGTTGGTGATCTATCCGGAAAACTGCCTGCGCAACATGAACCAGTTCAAGGGTCTGGTGATGAGCCAGCGCGTGCTGCTGGCGCTGACCCAAGCCGGCGTCAGCCGCGAAGACAGCTACCGTCTGGTGCAAAGGAACGCGATGAAGGTCTGGGAAAAGGGGGCTGATTTTCAGACCGAACTGCTGGCAGACCCAGAGGTGACGGCGGCCCTGTCGCCCGCCGAGATCGCAGAAAAGTTCGACCTTGGGTATCATACCAAACATGTCGATACGATTTTCGCCCGCGTTTTCGGCACAACCGGCTGAATGCGCCCCTCGCGCAAGCGTGAAGTTGCCTGACCGGGCTGCGCAACAAAATTGCACTGGTCTTTGAAAATGATGTGCTACCTTTTGGATGTGAAACCGAAAGGATGCCTGATGCGTTTTCTGCCCGCCCTTGCCATCATACTGCTTCCCACATTGTCGTTTGCGGCCGGGTCAGATGATGCCGAACCGCCGCAGCCTACGGCCACCACCACCGAATGCACGGATGGCAAGGTGTTCGATGAGGAAAAGAAAGAATGCGTGGCGCCTGAGGATTCCAGCCTGAACAATGATGAACGCTACCGCGCGGTGCGCGAGCTGGCCTATGCGGGCCAGCCAGAGGCCGCGATGCGCGTGCTGGCCGCGATGACCGAAGGCCAAACTGACCGGGTGCTGACCTATACAGGCTTTCTGAACCGCCAGTTGGGCAATTGGGAGGCTGGGATTACCGCCTATGAAATGGCGTTGCAGATCAACCCGGACAATATTCTGGCGCGCAGCTATTTCGGGCAAGCGCTTGTTCTGATGAACGAAACAGACATGGCCAATGTGCAGCTGGATGAAATCCGCGCCCGTGGCGGTGTGGGCAGCTGGGCGGAAACCGCACTTGCCGAGGCTATTGTGACCGGCACGACGACAACGTACTGAAACCAACCCCAGAAAGGACGACCATGACAATCAAGACGACATTCGCCGCCCTTGCCCTGATCCTTGCACCCGGCCTGACCTTTGCCGATTGCACCGGAAAAGACACCATGCAGGACGCCAGCATCAGTTGCGCCGTTGGCGCGGTCTATGATGCAAAGACCGGCACCTGCATTCCTGGCAGCAACAGCTGATCCGGTTAGGGCGGCATTAACCGCCACCATGCAACCTGCCCCTGTTCAACCGGAATGGGGACAGCATGGCGCGCGAATCAAACATTGCTTTGGCACGGATTCATCCGGTGCGCGTGCCCGAAGGCGCAGCCTTGGCGCCGCGCCACCTGTCTGCGCGGGAAAAGGCGGCGGTCATCGTGCGGTTGATGCTGGCCGAAGGCGGCAATCTGCCGCTGGCATCCCTGCCGGAACATATGCAGGCGTCAATTACCGAACAGATGGGCCAGATGCGGCTGATCGACCGCGCCACGCTGGCGGTCGTCGTGCAAGAGTTCATGGGTGAATTGCAAGAGGTGGGCCTGTCGTTTCCCGGTGGAATCGAAGGGGCCTTGTCGATGATGGATGGCCATATTTCCGAATCTGCCGCCAACCGGTTGCGGCGTCTGGCGGGGGCATCATCCAAGGCTGATCCGTGGGACAGGCTGACAGGCCTTGCGTCAGACCGGTTGCTGCCGATCATTGAACAGGAAAGCGTAGAGATTGCGGCGGTGATGCTGTCAAAGCTGCCGGTGCAAAAGGCGGCCGATCTGCTGTCAAAAATGCCGGGGGAGCGGGCGCGGCGCGTGGCCTATGCCATGTCGATGACGGCGAATGTTGATCCGGAAACCGTGCGGCGCATTGGCATTGCCCTTGCAGCACAGCTGGAAAATCAGGCCCCCAAGGCGTTTGATGCGGGGCCAGTGGAACGGATCGGGGCGATTTTGAACATTTCGCAAATGCTGACCCGCGAAGACGTGCTGAAGGGCCTTGATGAAACGGATGCCGGTTTTGCCGATCAGGTGCGCAAGGCGCTGTTCACGTTCATCCACATCTCCACCCGGCTGGCCCCACGCGACGTGCCAAAGGTGGTGCGCGTGGTCGATAATGAGGTGCTGGTGACGGCGCTGTCTTATGCCAATACCAAACCGGATCTGGCCGCGGTGGTGGATTATATCATCGCCAGCCTGTCACAGCGCATGGGGCAATCGCTGCGCGAGGAAATGGCGGCGCGGGGCAAGATCAAGGACAAAGATGGCGAAACGGCGATGTCTGCCGTGGTGACCGGCATTCGTCAACTAGAGGCGGCAGGTGAGGTGATCCTGCGGCAGGAAGGCGACGAGGAATAAGGCCCGCCCTGCCCCCCCCCCCGTTGTGGGGTTGTGGGGTTGTGGGCCACGGGGACTTGGCGCACAAGGGCGCGTATGACCCATCCTGTCCCATCGCCCAACCGGGGCATCGCCTTGATGGTGATGGCGATCCTGCTGTTCACCACAATGGATGCGGCGGCCAAACATCTGATTGCCACCTACCCCGCACCTCTGGTGATCTGGGCACGGTTTGCCGGCATGTTCGTGCTGGTACTGGCCATCCTGAACCGCCGCCTGCCCGTGATGGCGCGCACCCGGTTTCCGGTGCTGCATTTCTGGCGGTCCGCTTCGCAGTTTGGCGCAACGGGGCTGTTTTTCGTCTCACTCGGGTATATCGGGCTGGCCGAGGCAACGGCGATTGTTGATATCAACCCGGTGCTGGTCACGCTGGGGGCGGCGCTGTTTCTGGGCGAACGGTTCGGGGTGCGCCGTGCGTTTGGCGTGCTGGCGGCACTGATCGGTGCGCTGATCATCATCCGGCCGGGGTCTGACGTGTTTTCGCTGGCTGCCCTTTTGCCGCTGGGTGCTGCGATCTGCTACAGCGCCAACGTGCTGTTGACACGGTTTCTGGGCCAACAGGAAAGCGTGTGGACCGCCATGCTTTACGCATCGGCCTTTGGCACGTTTGCCGGGGCCATCGCCCTGCCTTGGGTCTGGATGCCGATTGCCATGCAGGACATTCCGGTTTTCGTGCTGGTGGGCCTGCTTGGCACCGCGGCACAACTGTGCATCATCCGCGCCTTTTCCATTACCGAAGCATCGGTTCTGGCCCCGTTCGGCTATCTGGGTCTGATCTTTTCGGTGTTCTGGGGCATTGTGCTGTTCAACCAGTACCCGGACCGCTGGACAGTTCTGGGTGCGCTTGTGATCGCGACGGCGGGCCTTTATGTCTGGCACCGCGAAACCAGAATGGCGAAAGCGGCGCAGGGATGACAGGGTTCAGGCTGGATCACTGGATGCAAGACCGCGCGATCCGGGCGCTGATCTGGCTGCTGTTGCGCCTGCCCTATGCCATGCGCGTGCGGCTGTGCGGTTGGGTGATGGCGCATCTGGTGGCCCCCCTGGCCGGCTATCGCAACCGCGTGCGCGAAAATCTGGCACTGGTGCTGCCGGATATGCCACAGCCCGAGGTTGAACGGCTGGCCCGCGCCGTACCAGATAACGTGGGCCGCACCATCATTGAGATTTATTCAGGCGCTGCCTTTACCGCCCGCGCTGCTGCCACTCCACCCCAAGGGGCCGGGCTTGCCGCGCTTGATGCCGCCCATGCAGCGGGCCGCCCGGTTATTCTGGTGACGGGGCATTTCGGCAATTACGATGCCAGCCGTGCGGCCCTGCTGTCACGCGGGTTTCGCGTGGGGGCCTTGTACCGCAACATGAAGAACACCTATTTCAACGCGCATTATGTGGCCGCGATCAGCCGCATCGGCACGCCCTTGTTTCCGCGCGGGCGGGCGGGGCTTGGCGATATGGTGCGCCATCTGAAATCGGGTGGCATGCTGGGCCTGCTGATTGATCAGCACATGGGCCACGGCGCTGATCTGACGTTCTTTGGCGTGGCGGCGCAAACCGCCCTGTCTGCCGCCGAGCTTGCGCTGAAATACGATGCCCTGCTGGTGCCGACCTATGCCATCCGCCTGCCCGATGGCCTGAATTTCCGCATCATCGTCGAAGCCCCCATTCCGCATGGCACGCCGATGGCGATGACACAGGCGCTGAACGACAGTCTGGAAACATTGGTGCGCGCGCATCCGGATCAGTGGTTCTGGATCCACCGCCGCTGGAAACGGGCAACCGCCGCCTAATCCAGCCGCGCCGCCGCCAGAATGGCCCCCGGCCCCTGCGCCTGCAGAAACACTACCACCGGATCAGCGCCTGAAATCACCGCTTCCATCGCCAACGGCGTCTCACCCGACCATTCACCGATGGTGGTGAATTCGGTCACGATATTGTGGTAATCCATGGTCAGGCCCGCATTTTCACCACGTTCGATGGTAACCGTTTCGTTGGGCACATAGCGCACAAGGTTCACGGTCAGCGGCCGGGCCATATCGCCTGATCCACGCACGATCAACCTGTTCCCGTCGCGCTGCAACATCAGCGACACGCCGCTGTTTTCCATCAGATGCATGCGCACCAGTGATTCCACCGCTTCGGGGTTGTTGCCTTCCACCCGGTCAATGCCATTCACAATCATCTGTGGCGTATAGATCGTGCGGCTGCCAATGGCGCGGGCGTAATCCTTTTGCCGGTCGGTAAAGGCGGCATTGGCGAATTCATCTTTCCAACCGATGTAATCCCAATAATCCACATGCAGGGCCAAAGCGATGACATCAGGATTTGCCACCAGCGTGGCCATGAATTCATCGGCAGGCGGGCAGGATGAACAGCCCTGTGATGTGTATAGCTCTACCACCACAACCGGCTTTGATTGCGCAATCGCCTGCCCCATGGCCGCAAGCCAGAAACCACCCGCGATGATGGCGAAATGTCGCATGTTCATGAAATCCTCGTCCCCGTTTGGTCTTTCCGTCATAAGGAAAACCAGATCACCATGCCAATCAAGGTTTAGCGATTGTTCTGTTACATCCGGGCTTGGATTTTGGCATACCGTGGTATACAAACAATCGCATCCCGCCACGCCCGCACACAGGAGGCCAGCATGACCGTCACCGTAGGACACGACAGCGCCAAAACCCGCACCAGCCTGACGGCGGGGGGGCAGACGTTGCACTACTATTCCATTCCGGCGGCACAGGCTGCGGGCCTTGGTGATTTTTCCCGCCTGCCCGCCAGCCTGAAGGTCGTGCTGGAAAACATGCTGCGGTTTGAGGATGGCAAGACCGTCACGCTGGATGATATCCGCGCCTTTGCCGCATGGGGCGCCAAGGGTGGGCAGAACCCGCGCGAGATTGCCTACCGCCCTGCCCGCGTGCTGATGCAGGATTTTACCGGCGTGCCTGCGGTGGTTGACCTTGCCGCGATGCGCGACGGCATCCTTGGTCTTGGCGGCAATGCGCAAAAGATCAACCCGCTGGCACCGGTTGATCTGGTGATCGACCATTCGGTGATGATTGATGAATTCGGCACGCCGCGCGCGTTTCAGATGAACGTTGACCGCGAATATGAACGGAATATGGAGCGGTATGTGTTCCTGAAATGGGGCCAAAAGGCGTTCAACAACTTTCGCGTCGTGCCACCCGGCACGGGCATCTGCCATCAGGTCAACCTTGAATATCTGGCGCAAACGGTCTGGTCCGATACCGATCAGCACGGCGAACCGGTGGCCTATCCCGATACGCTGGTGGGCACCGACAGCCACACCACCATGGTCAACGGTCTGGCCGTGCTGGGCTGGGGCGTCGGCGGGATTGAGGCTGAGGCGGCCATGCTGGGCCAACCGGTTTCGATGCTGATCCCGGAAGTCGTGGGTTTCAAGCTGACAGGTGCCATGGTTGAAGGCACCACCGCCACCGATCTGGTGCTCAAGGTCGTGCAAATGCTGCGCAAGCATGGCGTGGTGAACAAGTTCGTCGAATTCTACGGCGAAGGGCTGGATCACCTGCCACTGGCGGACCGTGCGACAATCGCCAACATGGCCCCGGAATATGGCGCGACCTGTGGTTTCTTCCCGATTGACGCCGAAACCCTGCGCTATCTGCACATGACGGGCCGCGATGAGGGCCGCATCGCACTGGTGGAGGCTTATGCACGCGCCAACGGCATGTGGCGCGATGCGGGGTACGATCCGATCTATACCAGCACCTTGCATCTGGACATGGGCACCATCGTGCCTGCGATCAGCGGCCCCAAGCGCCCGCAGGATTTCCTGCCACTGACAGATGCGAAAGCCAGCTTTGCGCGCGAAATGGACAGCAGCTTCAAACGCCCGCAAGGCGTGCAGGTGGCCGTGAAGGGCGAAGATTACACCATGTCATCGGGCAAGGTGGTGATCGCGTCGATCACGTCCTGCACCAACACATCAAACCCCTATGTTATGATCGGCGCAGGTCTGGTGGCCCGCAAGGCCCGCGCCCTTGGCCTGAACCGCAAGCCTTGGGTGAAAACCTCGCTCGCCCCCGGATCGCAGGTGGTAAGCGAATATCTGGAGGCCGCCGGTCTGCAGGCCGATCTTGATGCCATCGGGTTCAACCTTGTGGGCTACGGCTGCACCACCTGCATCGGCAATTCCGGCCCGCTGCAACCAGAAATCAGCGCCGCCATCAATGAAGGTGATCTTGTCGCCGCCGCCGTCCTGTCCGGCAACCGCAACTTTGAAGGCCGCATTTCACCCGACGTGCGCGCCAACTACCTGGCCTCCCCCCCCTTGGTCGTGGCCTATGCCCTTGCGGGGGACATGAACATTGATATCACCACCGAACCCCTTGGCATGGGCACCAACGGCCCGGTTTATCTGCGCGATGTCTGGCCTACGAATACCGAAATCGCCGACCTCGTGCATGCCACCGTCACCCGTGCCGCGTTCCAGAAACGCTA
>JAYUZO010000255.1:0-4818 GCA_043751715.1 Rhodobacterales bacterium
TCATCGCGGTTGTCGCCCAACACAAGATACGCAGCCTGCGGGACCGCGAAAACCGCCGTGTCATCAGAGGACATGCCCTGCATGATATCCAGCACGTCATACGTTGCACCATCGGGCAGCGTTTCCTTCAGGCGCTGCGTGATGCACTGCCCGCCCGCCCCCACCGGCGCATTGCCACAGCGCGGCAGGCTGTGGGACGGACCCTGTGGGGCGTAAATTTCGGCGAAGGGCACACTTTCGGCCTGCACGACAACCGCATCATTCAGCACAATCCTGCCCGCACGCATCTGCACCCTGTCACCCGGCAGGCCGATCAGGCGCGCGGTATGGGTCGTGCCCGTGGCCGCCGCGCGAAACACCACAACATTGCCGCGCATCAGATCATCTGCATTTACAAACCGCGCGATCATGTAATCCCCGGCCAGCAAGGTTGGCTTCATACTGCCCGATGGAATCCAGTATGGCGCCCAAAACGCGCGGCAGGCAAACAACAGCACCACCGCCGCCACCACCAGCCCCCCGATCAGCCGCAAGGCCAGCGGCGTATCCGGCGCATCGGCGCGGCTGTCGGTGGGGGCCAGCAGCAGATACAGCACACACAGCCACCCCGCCACGGGCACCAGTGCCAACACGAGCCACCCCCCCGCATGCCCCCGGTCATGCAACCGCCGCACACACAGGCTGATCATGGGAACCAGCAGAATGGCTGCCAGCAAGCAAAAGAACCGTGGTGCCTTGGGTGATCCTGCGGCAATCCAGATCTCGGCCGCAGCAGTGGCGACCAGCAGCAGGACCACAAAGACCAGATAGGCCCAGACCTCGCGCCGCCGCGCCCGGCCTGACCAGTCAAACCCTTGCAAGATTGCCGCGCGGATCATGGCCCGATCCCAGCCCTATGCCGCAGCACTCATTCAACCGCCTTGAAAAACCGGTCGGCCCGCCATGTCCAGAAATATACCAACCGCCGCCCCGCCGATGAAAAGATCACCCGGTCCGCGCGCCCGATCAGGTATTCGGCAGGCACAAAGCCCACGCCCCCGCCGGTCGAGGGGAACCGGCTGTCAACGCTGTCATCCCGGTTATCGCCCATAAAGAAATAGGTCCCTTCGGGCACCGTAAACACATCCGTATTATCCGCCGACCGCGGCCCGCCATCATCAATGTTCAGCACCTGATGGCTGCGCCCGTTCGGCAACGTTTCGCGCGCCACGGGCCATGTGCACTGATCATCAACCGTTTCCGCACAGCGTGGCAAGCCGCCTTGCGGCCCCTGCGGTGCTACCAGTTCGCTGAACGTGCCTGCCGGTTCCTGCGGGGCCAGTGTGCCGTTGATATACAACAGCCCCGCCTTGACCTGCACCGTATCACCCGGCAAACCGATCAGCCGCTTGATGTAATCCACCCCGCGTGTCGGATGCCGGAATACCACCACATCCCCACGATCCGGGTTTGCCCCCAGAATTCGCCCTGTGATCGGGCACATCGCGAACGGGCAGGAATAGCGGCTATAGCCATAGGCCATCTTGTTCACGAACAGAAAATCGCCAATCAGCAGCGTGTTCTTCATGGATGCCGACGGAATCCAGAATGGCTGAAAGAACAGCGTCCGGAACACCCCTGCAATGATCAGCGCCCAGAACACGGTCTTTAACAACTCGACGATGCCGCCATCGTCTTTATCCGCTTTTGCCATGATCTGCCCTTTTCCGGTTCCGGCGCTACATGCGCGGGGCAGGCACCTAAGTCAAGTTACGAGGGCGTGCCCCCGGCATCCGGCTGCGCCTCGATCACCACAAACGCTTGCGCCCATGGGTGGTCATCCGTCAGTGTCACATGCACAATTGCCGTATGCCCCGCAGGCGTCATCGTCGCCAGCCGCTCGGCCGCCCAGCCCGTCAGATGCATGACCGGCTGGCCCGTGCGCAGGTTAGATACCGCCATATCCTTCCACGAAATGCCCATGCGCAGGCCCGTGCCAAGCGCCTTGGAACACGCCTCTTTCGCCGCCCAGCGTTTGGCATAGGTCGCCGCCACTGCGCGCGGGCGCCCCTCAGCCTTGCGTTGTTCGCGTTCGGTAAACACCCGGTCACGGAACCTGTCACCGAACCGGTCCAGCACCCCGGCAATCCTGTCGATATTCGCAAGGTCTGTGCCGATCCCCAGAATCATCGCACCCTCACCACCGACGCAACCAATTTTTTTCGAAAATCCGGCGTCACGTGAACCCCTCACGCGCCGCATCCATCCGGCGGCGCATTTCCTCAATCGCCGGGCCAAGCCCGATGAATACCGCCTCGCCAATCAGGAAATGGCCGATGTTCAGCTCTACCAGTTCCGGAATCGCGGCCACCGGCCCCACATTTTCAAAGGTCAGCCCATGGCCTGCATGCACCTCAAGGCCCAGGGATTGTGCATAGCTCGCAGCCTTGGCAAGCGCGCGCAGTTCAACCTCGGCCAGTGCGGCCTCACCCGCAGCACACAGGTCGGCATAGTGGCCCGCATGCAATTCGATGATGTCCGCCCCAATACGGGCCGACGCCTCAATCTGGCGCGCCTCATGGCCGATGAACAGTGAAACGCGGATACCCGCCGCGCGCAATGGCGCGATAAAGCTGGTTAACCGGTTATCATCCCCCGCCACATCCAGACCGCCCTCGGTCGTGCGTTCCTCGCGCTTTTCCGGCACAAGGCACACGGCATGCGGTTTCAGGCGCAGTGCCACGGCCTGCATTTCATCTGTTGCCGCGCATTCAAAATTCAGCGGAATGCCAATGCCAGCCGCCAACGCCTCGATATCCGCATCGCGGATATGCCTGCGGTCTTCGCGCAGATGGGCGGTGATGCCATCTGCACCTGATGCTTCGGCCAAAAGGGCCGCGCGCAATGGATCAGGATTATCGCCGCCGCGCGCGTTGCGCACCGTGGCCACGTGGTCAATGTTCACACCCAGACGCAGCTGCCGCACCGGCTTCATGTCAGATCATCCTTTATGCCCCGACATAAACCTAGGGCACAGGGGGGCCAACGTCACCCCCATCTTTTGCGCCCGCATCCCGTACGCCATGCGCCCGCGCCGCCAGCAGCATGTCCTTCAGTTTGCGCCGCTTTTCAACGCGCTCTTTGGCCTTGGCCATGCGCAGTTTCTGATAGGCCTGCACGATCGGAATGGTCAGGTAATAGGCCGCAAGTGACGCCACAACGGCAGGCCCCAGACAGCCCACGAAATAGGGGTACCAGATCGTATCCCAAAAGCTGACGATATTGGTCCAGTCCGCATGCGCCGGTGTGAACATCGCCTTGACGTTCTGCCACATCTCGGCACCCGCACCTGCAAAGGCCGCACCAATCGCCTCACCGGTCAGTGGCGTGTGAATACCCAACAGCCAATGGCCAAAGCCCACAGAAAAGACGGCAATGATCGGCGTGGTCAGCGGGTTTGATACAAAGGTGGCCAAAAGCGATGCCAGCACATTGCCGCGCATCACAACGGCAAGGGCCCAGGCCGCCAGAAACTGCAGACCCGGTATCGGCAGGAACGATATCAGCGTGCCCGCAAACACGCCGCGCGCAATGCGGCGCGGATCATCGGGCAGCCGGCTCATCCGGTGGATGACATAGCGGGTCGCACGTTTGAAGCCGCCATCGGGATACACCATCTGGCGCCCCCAATTCAGCCAACCGCGTGGCGTGCGCCGCTTGAAAACCACCCGTCATACCCCTTTTACACACCCGTCAGGGCCGCTTGCTTTGGTCCCGGTGGCGGCTGATCTGCGCCACATCGGTTTCGGCCTCCAGTGCCGTCATCACCAGATGCAAATGTTCCACATCCCGCAAATCCACATCCATGATCACTTTGTAGAAATCTGGTTTACGTGCCGTGAACCGCAGGTCCGAGATATTGGCCTTCTGCTCGCCAATCAAGGAGCAGATGCGCCCCAACACCCCGGCATCGTTGGAAATCGTGATTTCCAGCGAAACTGTGAACACCGGCGCATGGCGGCCCGCCTGCCAGTGCAGATCAATCCAGCGTGATGGCTGTTCTTCGAATTCCTCCAACGCCGGGCAATCAATCGAATGCACCACAACGCCCTGCCCCCGGTAGGTGATCCCCACGATCCGCTCACCCGGTACGGCCTGACAGCAGCCCGCCCGCTTGAACGTCTGGTCCGCCGTCAGCCCCACCACCGGTTGCTTTGCATCCACCTCATCAGCCTTGGCCAGCACCAGTTCGGGATACAGCGTTTCAATCACCCGTCGCGCCGTCAGTTCTGCCGACCCAAGGCGCGACAGCAGGTCTTCTTCATCCGCCAGCCCCAGCACCTTGGCTGCGGTGCGCAATGCCTTGTCCGTCGCCTTTTTACCCACATGATCAAACGCGGCCCGCGCCAGTTCATGCCCCAGCTTTACAAACCGGCCCCGGTCTTCCTCGCGCAGGGATTTGCGGATGGCCGCCTTGGCCCGCCCCGTGGTGACAATATCAATCCACGATGCCTGCGGCCGCTGGCCTTCTGCCGTGATGATCTCTATCGACTGGCCGTTTTTCAGGCGCGTCCACAGCGGCACGCGGATGCCATCAATCTTGGCCGTCACACAGGAATTGCCGATCCGCGTATGAATAGCATAGGCATAATCCAGCGGTGTCGCCCCGCGCGGCAGCTGAATCACATCGCCTTTCGGCGTGAAACAGAACACCTGATCCGAATACATCTCAAGTTTCACATTCTCCAAAAACTCGTCCGTATCGCCTTCGCCCAGACGTTCGTTCAGCGTGGCAATCCATTTCGCCGGGTCCACCGCAAACGGGTTCTTGCCCCGCAC
>JAYUZO010000256.1:0-9658 GCA_043751715.1 Rhodobacterales bacterium
CATCAGGTTCAGCGTCGCCTCCAACGGCAACTCATCCTCAATGCCCTCAACCTTGAACATCAGGCCCGCCATCGTTTCATCAAACAGCTTATTCCATGCACTGGCCCCCACTACGCTGCTGTCGTGCAGGAACCGCTCCATCTCATCGCTTAACTGGTGCGGGCGCATCGCGCGCATCCGGTCAAACACCGGCGTGTAGCGGGCAAGATCGGCGTTTGCCGCCAGCAGCCCTGCCAGATGCCCCTCGTCCAGCCGGTTGAACTCCAGCGAAAAGAACACCAGCGCCGTCGTCGCCTCGGTCACATGGCCTTCCGCGTCCGCCATGAACTTGGCGCGGTCGCTGTCCATCGTGTTCTGGTAATACCGCAGCCCCGCATAAGACATGATCCGCCCGGCAATCACATCAATCGCCTCATAGGCCAGCACGCAAGCCAGCATCCCTGCCGCATCCAGCCCCGCCAACTTGCCCTCATAGGCGGCTGCAAAATCCGCGGTCGCCTTGCCCAGCCATGCCATATCCCGCGTGAATTCCGCGCTGTCGGGCGCAGGGTACAAATCCCGCAGATCCCATTCCGGCAAATCACCAAAGCCCCCGCCGCTGGCATTGGCATCAAAAACAGGGCGTGTTGTCGGGATCATGGCTGCCTCCAAAAACGTGTTGCCACAGGACCTAAGCCACCCGCTCTCGCACGGCAACCCGCCTGTTGTTCATTTTTGGCCCTTAAATATCCCGGGGGTCCGGGGGCTGGCCCCCGGCACTGGCCGCCAACAGCGCCCGCAGATCATCCAGCGTATCGATATCCGCCACACCCTTGTCCTGCCGCCACCGCAGCATGCGCGGAAACCGCAAGGCGATGCCGGATTTGTGCCGCGGGCTGGCCTGTATGCCTTCAAACCCGATCTCGAACACCAGTTCCGCCGCCACCCGGCGCACCGGCCCGAACCGCTCCAGCGTGTGCTTGTTCACCCATGTGGTGATCTGGCGAAACTCTGCATCCGTCAGCCCCGAATAAGCCTTGGTGAACGGCACCAGATCATTGCCATCACGCACCGCAAAGGTGAAATCCGTGAACAGCGTCGCCCGCCGCCCATGACCGCTTTGCGCATAAATCATCACCGCATCCACGCTGTAAGGGTCGAGCTTCCACTTCCACCACGCCCCCCGCTTGCGGCCCACGTGATAGGCCGAGGCGGCCTCTTTCAACATCAGCCCCTCGGCCATCTGCGCCCGCGCCCCGGCCCTGATCGTGGCCAACTCGCCCCAATCCGCAAAGCCTATCGCAGGCGACACCCCGATTGGCAGGCCATCGGGCAACCCCGTGATCATCCGCCCAAGTGCAGCGCGTCGTTCCTGCAAAGGAACAGCGCGCAGGTCGCGGCCTGCGTCCTCCAACAGATCATAGGCCAATATCCGCGCGGGCACTTCGGCCAGCAGCTTTTTTGACACGGTCTTGCGCCCGATGCGTTTCTGTAGATCGGCAAAGGGGCGCGGCTGCCCGTCGCCCCAAATCAGAATCTCGCCATCAATCACCGTGCCCGGCGGCAGGAAGTCCGCCAGCGGTGCAAATTCTGGAAAGCGGTCTGTGATCAACTCCTCGCCGCGTGACCAGATCGCAAATCCCCCCGCCCGCGCAATCAGTTGCCCCCGGATGCCATCCCATTTCCATTCCGCGAGCCACTCACCGGGCGCACCCAGGGAGGCCGCCTCAGCCTCCAGCGGGCTGGCCAGCGCAAAGGGATAGGGTGCCAGCCCATCGCCGCCATCCCCGGCAATCAGCGCAGCAAACGTCACGCGTGCCGGATCCCAATCACCCATCAGCCGGTGCGCGAGCGTGGTTTCCGCCTCACCCGTGGCCTGCGCCAGCGCCCGCGTCATCAGGCCTTGACTGACGCCCATCCGGAACCCGCCGGTGATCAGCTTGTTGAACAGAAACCGCGCGTCATGCGGCAGGCTGTCCCACGCCTGCAGGATCGCCGCGCGCCGCAGATCAGCAGGTTGCCCTTTCAGCGCAATCAGGGCCATCAGGGTTGCTGTCAGGCTTGGGTCGCTGTCCTGCGCCGCGGGCGGCAGCACCAGTGCAATCGTCTCGGCCAGATCGCCGACAATGGGGTAGGCCTCTTCGAACAACCACAAGGGAATGCCCGCCGCCTCTGCCGCCCATTCGCGCAATTCGGTGGCCGTGACTGACCGTTTCGGCCTGCGTCCTGACAGCAGCGCAATCGTCCAGACCCGGTCTTGCGGCGGGGCCACGCGGAAATAGGCGGCCAGTGCTGCCGTCTTTTCGCCCGTCTTGGTTGTGCCATCCAAGGCTGCGAACAGGGTCGCAAAGGCCTTCACGCTGTGACCTCCTCTTCCTCGGCCGCGTCGCCTACATATTCTGTCGCCACGATTCCGGCCTGATAACCCTCCGCCTCTAACCAGCGGCGGAACTGGGATGTGTAGCCATGCGTCACGAACACCCGTTGCGCCCCCATTTCCCGGATCGCCATATTCAAGCCCGGCCAATCCGCGTGGTCACTGATGACAAACCCCGTCGTCCCGCGCCTGCGCCGCACCCCGCGCAAGGCCATCCAGCCCGATGCCGCCGCCTCATCGCGCGGCCCGAACTTTGCCGCCCATGCACTGCCCAAAGCTGCAGGCGGGCAGATCACCAGTGCACCCGCATTGGCCCTCGCATCAAAGCCCGCGCCCGCATGCACCGTGTCCGGCAACGCATATCCCGCCCCCCGCAGGGCCGCGTTCGTCGCCTCCACCGCCGTGTGGCACAGGATCGGCCCCACCCCGATGGCCGCCAGCCCCACCATCAGCCGCTGCGCCTTGCCCAGCGAATATGCCCCGATGATTGACGTAATGCCCTGCGCCGCATTGCCCCGCCACCACGCCGCAATCCGCGCCATGGACGCGGTATTGGTCTCCCAGCGGAACACCGGCAGCCCGAAGGTGCATTCGCTGATAAAGGTATCGCAGCGCACAGGTGCCCAGGGTTCGGCCAGACCATCGGGGTCTACCTTGTAGTCACCCGATACCACCCAAACCTCACCCCCGCGTTCCACCCGGATCATCGCTGAACCGGGCACATGGCCTGCGGGATGAAAGCTGACGGTGACCCCGTTCACCACCAAAGGCACATCAAACCCCAGCACCTGCCCGTTGATCGCCCCTAACCGGTGGCGCATCACGGCATCGGTACCGGGGGTGGACAGATAATGCCCATGCCCCCAGCGGGCATGATCGGAATGCGCATGGGTGATCAGCGCGCGGTCAACGGCGCGCCACGGGTCAATAAAAAAACCACCTGAGGGGCAATAGATGCCTTTGTCGGTAAAGGTCAGAACCGGTTCGCGTGTCATGACCAGCAGGATAGCGCAAAGGTGGGCAGGGGGAAGTTGCCACGTTTGCCTATTATTTAGGCATCCGCGCGGGAAAATGGCGGTTCGTGCGGTTTGGCCTAGCATGCCCGGCCCAGTGCCGCTTTACTGGCCGCATTGGGAATACAGGGGTGCGGCACGGTGACGGCATTCTTTAACGAGATGTATCAGG
The DNA here is from genome assembly GCA_043751715.1 of Rhodobacterales bacterium. Classification (GTDB taxonomy): domain Bacteria; phylum Pseudomonadota; class Alphaproteobacteria; order Rhodobacterales; family Rhodobacteraceae; genus JAAFHS01. The sequence goes on from JAYUZO010000256.1 coordinate 3,542, forward strand.
GCGAAAACGTGCGCCCGCCTTACGCGGCCTTGGGCGATTGGATGCAATCCATGCCGGCCGCCTTGCGCAGCCTCAAACAGGCCGAGGCTGAACAGCTGTTCCGCCGCATCGGCATTACCTTTGCCGTTTATGGCGAAGGCGGCGATCCTGACAGGCTGATTCCGTTTGATATGTTTCCACGTGTGTTCACCGCCGCTGAATGGGCGCGGCTGGAGCGCGGCATCAAACAACGCGCCCGCGCGCTGAATGCGTTTCTGGTGGATGTCTACGGGCGCGGTGAAATAGTGCGCGCCGGGCGCATTCCGGCCAATCTGGTCTATCAGAACGCAGCCTACGAAAAGGCCGTGGTGGGGATCAAGCCGCCCAAGGGCGTTTATTCGCATATCGTGGGCATTGATCTGGTGCGCACCGGCCCAGATGATTTCTTTGTGCTGGAGGATAACTGCCGCACGCCTTCGGGTGTGTCCTACATGTTGGAAAACCGCGAAATCATGATGCGGATGTTTCCTGATCTGTTCCGCGCCAACCGCATTGAACCGGTGGACAATTACCCCGAAATCCTGCGCCGCACGCTGGCATCGGTGGCCCCCGCCAAATGCAATGGCGAACCCACCGTGGTGATCCTGACGCCGGGGCATTTCAATTCGGCCTATTATGAACATTCGTTTCTGGCCGATCTGATGGGCGTGGAACTGGTCGAAGGGCAGGATCTGTTCGTGGAGGGCGAATTTGTCTTCATGCGCACCACCGAAGGCCCGCGCCGGGTGGATGTGATCTACCGCCGCATTGATGATGATTTCATTGATCCCTTGTGCTTTCGCCCTGACAGCATGCTGGGCATTCCGGGTTTGATGGATGTCTACAGGGCAGGCGGCGTGGCGATCTGTTCGGCACCCGGCGCGGGCGTGGCGGATGACAAGGCGGTGTATACCTTTGTGCCGGAAATGATCCGGTTCTATCTGGGCGAAGAACCGATCCTGAAGAACGTGCCGACATGGCAGTGCGGCAAGGCGGATGATTGCAAGCATGTGCTGGACCAGTTGCACGAACTGGTGGTCAAAGAGGTGCACGGGTCGGGCGGATACGGCATGCTGGTGGGGCCAAAATCGACCAAGGCCGAGATTGAGGCGTTTCGCGCGCGTATCATCGCCGATCCACACAACTACATCGCCCAGCCGACGCTGGCGCTGTCAACCACGCCCACCTTTGTGGCCGAAGGCGTGGCACCGCGCCATGTGGATTTGCGGCCCTATTGTCTGGTCGGCGAACGGATTGAACTGGTGCCGGGGGGGCTGACGCGGGTCGCGCTCAAGGAAGGGTCACTGGTGGTGAATTCGTCGCAGGGCGGCGGGGTCAAGGATACATGGGTGCTGGCGGAATGATGGGTCTGATCTATGTGCAGTGGCCGATGCGTCCCCCCACCCCATCCCTCCCCCACAGTGTGGGGAGGGGGCCCATTTTGTCTGCCACCAGTGCAGAATTTGACCACTTTGCGCCTCCCTCCCTCCTTGTGGGGGAGGGCTGGGGTGGGGGGGCGCCGCACGCGCACTTCTGCCAGACCGGGCGTGCCACATGCTAAGCCGCACCGCCGATAACCTGTTCTGGCTGGCCCGCTATATGGAGCGCGCCGAAACCACCGCGCGCCTGCTGGAGGTCGGGTCGCGCATTGCACTGATCCCGTCGGCGGCAGGGTACCGCAACGAATGGGACAGCCTGCTGCGCGCCACCGGCACGGCAGACGGGTTTGCCGCCAAATACGGCGACCCCAGCCAGACCAACATCGAATCCTACCTGTTCTTTGACCATGACAATGCATCATCGGTGGCCACCTGCATCACCCGCGCGCGCGAAAACGGCCGCATCGTGCGCACGGCCCTGACCAGCCAGGTCTGGGATGCCCTGAACACCGCGTTTCAGGAACTGCGCGTGATGGAGGCGGCGGACCGCGGCACGCTGGAACTGACCCGGCTGACCGAATGGACCATGCGCCATGCCGCCATGGTGCGTGGTGCGATCGAGGCCACGCAGTTGCGCAGCCCCGGCTATGATTTCATGAACCTTGGCTACCATCTGGAACGCGCCGACAGCACGGCACGCCTGATGGATGTGAAATACTATGTCCTGCTGCCGCGCGCTGATTTTGTCGGCACCGGTCTGGACAACTATCAGTGGACCACGCTGTTGCGCGCCATGTCGGCCCACCGCGCGTTTCACTGGGCCTATGGGGGTGAGGTGACGGCCGCCAAGATCGCGCACTTCCTGATCCTGAACCCGCAATGCCCGCGCGCGCTGATCACCTGTGTGCAGGGCCTGAACACGCATCTTGATCGCCTGACCAAGGCGTATCGGCGCACCAGCACGGCACAGGCACAGGCGCGGGTGGCATTGGCGGGCCTGACCGAGGCGCGGGTGGATGAGATATTCGAGGAAGGCCTGCACGAATTCCTGACCCGCTTCATCATTGATATGGCGGGCATCGGCCTTGCTGTGCACGAAACCTATCTGTCCGGGGATGCACGCTGATGTGGCTGACCGTTGATCACGTGACCCGCTATACCTATGACCGCCCGGTGCGGTCGGTGGTGCAAAGCCACCGCCTGATGCCATCGGCCTTTGATGGCCAGCGCATGATTGACTGGCAGGTGACCGTATCGGGTGGCGTACAGGGCAGCACCTTTCGGGACGGGGCAGGGGACCGCCTGCAAGCCTGGACGGTGCAGGGTCCGGTGACCGAAATTGTCGTGCATGTGCAGGGTACCATTGAAACCATTGATCTGTCTGGTGTGCTGCGCGGCCACCGTGAAACCGTGCCACCGCAGGCCTATTTGCGCGCGACTGACCCCACCCGTGCCGATGCGGCCCTTGCGGCCCTTGCTGCACAGGCGCAGCAGACTGATGCGTTGGCCCGCGCCCATGCCATGGCAGCGCTTGTCGCCGATCACATCGCTTACCGCCCCGGCACCACCGACGCCCATACCACAGCGGCCGAGGCGTTGGCGCAGGGTCAGGGCGTGTGTCAGGACCACGCCCATGCTCTGATCGCGATGGCGCGCAGCACCGGCATGCCCGCGCGCTATGTATCGGGGTATCTGCATGCCTCAGCTGATGGCAGCCTGCACGAAGCCGCCCACGCCTGGGCCGAGGTCTGGGCCGATGGGCTGGGCTGGGTGGGTTTTGATGCCGCCAACCGCTGTTGCCCCGATGACCGTTACATCCGCCTTGGGTCTGGCATGGATGCGCAGGATGCCGCGCCCATTCGCGGCATTTCACGTGGGCGGGCGACCGAAGGCATGGATGTGACGGTGGCCGTGCTGGCGGCACAACAATGACGCCAGAGCTGGACTGACCTTGCGGAAACCACGAAGCACGGCCTGAATTTTGTCCCATTTGCAGGCGAGTATCCCGCAATCATAGGGTGCACTGCGGGGATAACAGGGTGCTGTTGCAATACGACTTTGATATAATACGCGCGCAATCGGCTTTGGCGTTGGACACCCAACCCATGGCCGCATTCCGTGATGCCGATACCCGTTTGGCAGTGCAAACCCTGCCCGAGGCTGCCCGCATGTGGCTGGCGGCTGCCGGTTTCAGCGTTGGCACCCAGCCTGCCGATCTGCCGCCCACCGATCTGCCGCCCACCGATCTGCCGCCCGGTGAATATGCCCCGGAAGATGAACTGGCGCGCCTGCACATCATGCAACGCCTGACCGTCACGATGAAGGATTTCGATCTGTCCGCCGCCGGGCGTGATACATGGGCCACCTTCATCATCGCCGATTTCATTGATGCAATGGCCCGTGCCACGCCCGCGCCGCACCCACAGGCCGCATTGACCGTGCCACCTGCGCCGCAAATCCCCGGCCCGTTTGCCGGGCTGCGTGGCAAGGCCGCCAAAGATGCGCTGGCCAAGGCCGCCCCGCGCGGCTGGCACCCCAAACAGGTGGGCACGCCCTTTGGCATGCGCGCACTTGCGCGGCGGCAGGGATTTGTGAAGCTGACCCTTGGCACTGCCTTTGTCTATTGCGCTGTGCTGCTGTCCCTTTCCCGCTGAACCCTTTCTGTCGATGGGCGGTTTTGTGCTTTCCAAGGGTACGCACGGGCGCTAGCAATGCTGTGGCAGCCGTATCGCCCGATCAAGGAAGACCATGACCTATTGCGTAGGCCTTTTGTTGAATGATGGCATGGTGTTGCTGTCTGATACCCGCACCAATGCGGGCCTTGATAACATCTCGACCTACCGCAAGATGTTTGTGTTCGAAGATCCCGGTGAACGGGTGATTGCCATCATGACGGCGGGCAGCCTTTCGATCACGCAAACCACCATTGCCCGCCTGCGCGAGGCGATGGAACACCCGGATGATGATTACACCGACAACATCATGAAGGCGCCGACCATGCTGAAGGTGGCCGATATCGTGGGTGGCATGCTGGGCCGGGTGCGCGAGGAAATTGATGAAAAGCTGGCACGGATGGAGCAGGGCGCGTCAGCCAGCATGATTGTGGCAGGCCAGCGCAAGGGCGGCACGATGCGGATGTTCCTGATCTATCCGGAAGGGAATTTTATCGAGGCAACGGAAGACACGCCGTTCCTGCAGATTGGTGAGCACAAATATGGCAAGCCGATCCTTGACCGGGTGGTGAAACCGGCCACCAGCCTTGCGGATGCGCAAAAGGCGGTGCTGTTGTCGATGGACAGCACGCTGCGGTCGAACCTGTCAGTCGGGATGCCGCTGGACATGTGCGTGATCGAACGCGATGCCTGCCGGGTGACGGGCAGGCGGCGGATCGAGGCGGGGGATGAAGCGTTCCGCGCGATGTCGGATGCATGGTCAGCGGCCCTGCGCGACGGGTTCAAAACGGTCAAGCTGTAGGGCCTGCAGGCGGCCCATCTTTGAACTGCCCCCCACCCCTAACCCCTCCCCACAGCGGGGGAGGGGAAGCGCCTTGCAGAAAGCACACCTCCCTCCCCCCTCTGTGGGGGAGGGCTGGGGTGGGGGGGAGGGCAAGGGTCGGGGGCGTTTTGCACAGCCGGGCCGCCAGCAGAAAACCGCCGCACCGCGCACAATCGCTGATCCGGACCAAACCCCTAGCGGTTGGCGTCAAACAGCGCGCATGCGCGGTCAAAGAACTGTGTGCGCACCGCTGGCACCTCCATCATCACTTCGTGCTCGGCCCCTTTGATGATGTCGAACTGCGCCCCCGGCCAGCCCTTCATCCTCCGGTGAATGGCCCCCGGATCAACGATGCGTTCATCCGTGCCAAGCGCGCAATAGACCGGCACGGCCGGGCTGGGCTGGCGCGCAAGGCTGGCGCAATCAGCCACCGCCATCTGCAGCCATTGCACCGTCGGCCCCCCCAGTGCCAGCGCGGGCGATACTGCCAGATGCCCCACCATGAAATCCCACATGCTGCGGTCCTTGGTCAGCGTATTGCCCACAAAACCCACCTTTTGCACATAGGGCAGCGGACCCGTGGTGGGCGCATAGGCAAGGCCACGGCCAAACACCGACAGCAGTCTGGCAATCGGCGCCACCAAGGGCCGCATTACTGCACTGATCCTGACCCCCCACATCGGGGCAGAAAACGCGGCCGCCCGTACCGGAAGGCCCGCCATCAGCGCGCGCAAACCAATGCTGCCGCCCATCGAATGGCCCATCAGGAACAACGGCTGCGCCATCCCCTGCGCCTGCACCCAGTCCAGCACCGCGGCCATATCCAGCTGGTAATCCGCAAATGTACCGACATGCCCCTTGATCGCATCTGGCAGCAGCCGGTCTGCCATGCCCTGGCCGCGAAAATCCACCACGACCGTGCCGTAGCCGCGCTGCGCCAGCTCGGCCGCCGCCGGCCCGTATTTTTCAATGTACTCGGTGCGCCCCGGCAACAGGATAACCGTGCCTTTGGTCCCCCCTGGCCAATGCGCCACCCGGATGCGCCGTCCGTCAGCCGCTGTCAGCCAGACGGCATGGCCGCCTGCCGGACCCGCCGCCAGATCGCCCAGAAACGGCGCTTCGGGTGCAAAATGTTTCAGGACAGTGCCCCCGCCAGTTTCATCGCCAGCCCCATGTTGCCATCCACCGTCAGCTTGCCCGTCATGAACGCCATCGTCGGGTTCAC
>JAYUZO010000257.1:0-8950 GCA_043751715.1 Rhodobacterales bacterium
CGCGTGCCCGCCGCCCCAGTCATTGCCATCATGCGCAATGATCAGCGCCGCCTCACCATTTGGCCCCTGAAGGGCCGGGTTGGTGCCATCATCGCCCAGAACCAGGCGGTAGGTCACGCCGTTGAACGTGGCGTATTCAAACCGGTCAACCGAATCGGTGCCATCACGCCCGGCCACCGTATCGGCCACGATCAGTTCACCATTCGGGCCGTAATCAAAGGTGTATTCCGATACTGGCCCGGTAAAGACCACGGTATCCGTGCCCGCCTCACCATCCAGCCTGTCATTGCCTGCGCCTGCAATTACCCGGTCATCACCGGTGCCTGCAAACACCTTGTCATTGCCCGCGCCAGAAGTGATCGTATCGTTGCCATCACCGGCCAGCACGATATCGTCATTGCCAACTTCACCCGGCAAAATCGCATCGTTGCCGTCAATCTGGTCGCCGGCCGTATCGGTAAATCCAGCGCCGATCACATCATTCCCGGCGGTGCCGTTGACGATGCCATCACGCCCGCCGAATTGCAGCGTTTCGATATTGCTGAAGGTCAGCGTGGTCAGATCATTGAAGGTAACTGTGCCGCCTTCATTATTGCCGCCGCCGTAAACCACGTTCAGCACGTCTGACAGCACCAGCACATCGGCATCCACGCCGCCTTCGGACCCGTCGATCACATCGCCCGCGCCGCCGTAGAATGTATCCTGATCGTCACCGCCGATCAGTGTATCTGCGCCCACGCCGCCATACAGCGCGTCCTGACCGGTGCCACCTGAAAGATTGTCTGCACCGTCACCGCCAAACAGGCCATCATTGCCCGCGTCACCCGACAGCACATCATTGCCCGCATCGCCATACAGGCTGTCGATCCCGTCGCCACCGGCCAGCGTATCCTGCCCATCGCCGCCAAGCATGGTGTCATTGCCTGCATCGCCAAACAATGAATCGTTGTCCGCCCCGCCATCCAGACTGTCCGCGCCCGCGCCGCCTGACAGGGTATCTGACCCCGTGCCGCCAAACAGATCATCATCGCCATCGCCGCCGGTCAGCGTATCAAGGCCCGCATCACCATAAAGGATATCCCGCGCCAGCCCGCCATCCAGACTGTCATTTTCCGAACCACCATACAGCGTGTCGGTGCCATCACCGCCAAACAGGCTGTCTGCGCCCGCATCACCATTCAGCAGGTCATTGTCGGCCCCGCCAGCCAGCGTATCATTGTCCGCGCCACCGGTCAGCGTATCGTTGCCTGCATCACCTGACAGGCTGTCATTGCCCGCATCGCCGGACACCATATCTTCGCGCGCACCGCCGCTGATGGTGTCATTGCCATCGCCACCATACAGCGTGTCATCGCTAAGCGTGCCACCGGTATCGGCAATCAGATCATCGCCGCCGCCGCCATAGATGCTGTCGGAATTTTCGCCACCATCCAGCGTGTCATTGCCCAGATCGCCGTAAAGATGATCAACGCCATTGTTGCCAAACAGGGCGTCTGCGCCGTCGCCACCATACAGCGTATCCTGATCGTCACCGCCTGACAGCGTGTCATTGTCCGCGCCGCCATACAGCAGGTCTGCCTCTGCATCGCCCGAAAGGTTGTCCGCACCATCACCGCCGGTCAGCGTATCCAGCCCATCACCGCCAAACAGGCTGTCCGCGCCGATCCCGCCATCAAGGCTGTCATTTTGCGCACCGCCATACAGCGTATCGGCGCCATCACCGCCAAACAGGCTGTCACTGCCCGCGTCGCCGTTCAGCAGGTCATTGCCCGCGTCACCGGTCAGCGTGTCAATGTCCGCACCACCCGTCAGGGTATCCGTGCCGTCGCCGCCAAACAGGCTGTCCGCGCCGATGCCGCCATCAAGGCTGTCATTTTCCGAACCGCCATACAGCGTATCGGTGCCATCACCGCCAAACAGGCTGTCACTGCCCGCATCGCCGTTCAGCAGGTCATTGCCCGCATCACCTGACAGAGTGTCATTGTCCGCACCACCTGTCAGTGTATCCAGCCCATCGCCGCCAAACAGGCTGTCCGCGCCGATGCCGCCATTCAGGCTGTCATTTTCGGTGCCGCCATATAGCGTATCGGTGCCATCGCCGCCAAACAGGCTATCGGCCCCCGCATCACCTTGCAGCAGGTCATTGCCCAGCCCGCCATCTACCGTATCGGCATCATTGCCTGCCGAAACCGTATCATTCCCGGCATCGCCCGTGATCGTATCGGCGCCATCGCCACCAAAGATGCTATCGGCGTCATCACCGCCCACAACCGTATCATTGCCCGCACCTGCAAGGATCGTGTCATTGCCCGTGCCGCCATACAGGCTGTCACTGCCCGCCATGCCATCAATGTAATCCGCCCCGCCCGCGCCATACAGCGCGTTGGTATAGGCATCAGCGCCGAATTGTTCTGCGTCAAAGCCCACCAGCGTATCACCAAACGCCGATCCGAACGCCCCGTCCACGCCCGAGAACGTATCCCCCGCCGCATCGCCACCCGTGGCAGGCAAGCCATTGCCAAGGTTGATATTTACGCCCGCGCCCGATGTGGTGTAATCGGCATAGTCCATGCCCGCCACACCGACCAGCGTATCCGCCCCGGCCCCGCCTGCCAGCGTATCACTGCCGGCACCGCCCTGAACGGAATCGTTGCCATCACCGCCGGTGATGCTGTCATCGCCCGCGCCGCCAAAAATGGTATCGTTGCCCAGACCGGCATTGATCGTGTCATTGCCGTTATAGCCATAGATCGTGTCGTTCAGCCCATCTGCGCCATCAATGATGTCACCCTGACTGTCGACAAATCCCACCGGCATGGCGTTGCCCGCACCCGTGCCATCCACCGCACCCGATATGCGCAGGTTTTCGATTTCCGAAAACGCCAGCGTACCGCCGGTGGTGAATGTGACAACGCCAGCCTCGTCATTGCCACCGCCAAATGCCACCGACGCCACATCTGCCAGATACAGCGTATCATCATCCGTACCGCCTTCGCCGCCGGTGACAATATCACCCGCCGCACCGTAAAAGCTGTCAGCATCATCGCCGCCCGACAGCGTGTCATTGCCCAGGCCGCCGGTCAGCGTATCGTTGCCCGTACCGCCCGTCAGGCTGTCATTGCCCGCATCGCCTGACAGGCTATCCGCCCCAGCGCCGCCATCCAGCGTATCATCAGCATCACCACCCGACAGCGTGTCATTGCCCGCATCGCCGTTCAGCGTGTCATTGTCGGCCCCGCCTGACAGCGTATCATTGCCATCACCGCCCGACAGGCTGTCGGTTCCCGCATCACCGGTGACACTGTCATTGTCCGCGCCCGCCGATACCGTATCATTGCCGGTGCCCGCGTTGACCGTATCGGCCCCCGCGTTCGTCGTGATCGCATCATCACCCGTGCCGCCAAATACACTGTCAGCCCCCGTACCGCTGGTCAGCACATCCGCGCCGCCATTGCCGAACAACGCCATCGCGGCGGTCGAAAGGCTGCCATTGACCGTGTCGTTAAAGGTGGTGACCGAAATCTGTTCAATCTCGGCAAAGGTGCCCGAGGCCCCGCCGGCATAGCTGTAGGTGCCTGCCTCGGCACCGGTAAACTGCACGTTAACGCCAACGGTGCTGGCAAAGTTGGCAAAGGCCAGCTGGTCTGTATCAACGCCCGCTTCACCGCCAAAGATCGTATCGGTATTGTGGTCATCGGTGATGGTGATCTGGTCGGCATCCGCGCCACCAAAGACGCTGTCACTGCCCGCGCCACCCGACAGGGTATCATTGCCCGCGCCGCCGTACAGCACGTCATTATCCGCGCCGCCGATGATGGAATCGTTGCCCACCCCACCGTAAACCGTGTCATTGCCTGCGGAATCGGTACCAAAGGTGCCGAACGTATCATTCCCTTGATTCAGCTCGACAAAATCATTGCCCGCACCGCCAAACACGGTGTCATTTCCCGTGCCCGCACCGACCGTATCATTGCCATCACCGGCATCAATGCTGTCAGCGCCACTGCCACCATAGATGATGTCATTGGCCGCACCGGCCAGCACCGTATCATTGCCATCACCGGCCAGAATGTAATCGGCGTTGCCCGTGGTGCCCGCAAAACCCTGCCCGTCATTGTTGTCAATCCGGTCACCATCAGGGTCGCCCAGATAGGCCGTATTGATAAGGTCACCCGCCGCCGTGCCCTGCACGATCCCGTCAGGCGAAGCCTTGTTGACGGTTTCAACCGCCAGATAACCTATGTCGGTGTTCCCGGCGGAATCAACGATGGTGTAGGTGATGTTGTTGGTGCCGACGTCATTGTCGCTGGTCACTGTCAGCGTGCCATCGGCGTTCAGCGTGACCGTTTCGCCGGTGACCAGCGTGATGGTCTGCCCGACCACCACGTTCTGACCCATGATCTGGGTGATCGTCAGGCCGCCTTCGGTGATATCACGGTCATTGGCCAGCACATCAACCGTGCGGCTGCTGTTGCGCAGCATCTGCACGTTGTCATCAAAGGCCAGTGCCACGCTTTGCACACTGTCGCCGACGATCAGCAGGTTGGAATCGAACACCGCATCGCCACCATCGGCAACGCCGATCTTGATGGTGTTGTTGACGCCAGGGTTGACCTTGACCTTGAAAGACAAGGTATAGGTCAGACCATCCATTTCGGTGTTGAACTGATCGCCCGTGTTATCACGGTACAGGTTCAGGTTATTGTTCTGGTTCACCGTGTCGATGGCAACGTTGCCACCAACGGCCACTGACACAGGCACAAAGGTGCCGTTGACCCAGACACCAAAGGCATCGTTAACGCTCTGGTTGATGTATTCGGGGTATTCTTCCGACAAAAAGACGAACTGCATCGTCAGATATTCGCCATCGGGAACAAAGACGGCGGACAGGATTGCACCGTCAAACGTGGCTTGCCCGGCTACGGCATTCAACTGTGCGTCGCCATCGATGCCGTTGGCCACATTGGTGCCCGCGTTGGCAACGGTATTGGTGTTGGTCGTGCCCGACCCGTTGGTAAACGTCGCCGTGCTGCCCGAGGACAGGATCACCCCTGTACTGCCCGGCACGACGCCCGGCATGGTGACATCCGCACCGGTGTAAATGCCCTTGGATGTGGCGTTTCCGGCATAGGTGGCCGACACCACCCGCACGCCTGCACCAAAAATGGCATTGGCCATTTCCAGATCGGTGGCGGCGGTGTTGATGTTCAGTTCGGTTGCAATGGCCATGTCAGATCACCCCACACACAGTATGGCGGGCTGCCGCACCTGCATGCTGGTGCGGCAGGGATCGAATGAACAATTGCGATGTATAAGGCACGCGCGACTTCCAACTTCCTGGGCCTGCACAACAGCGCACAGGAACCCTTATGCGAAGCCTTGCCTTGCCAAGGGGGCTGAAGCGGGCCGAAATTGTGGCAAATGCAGGAAGAATTTGAGCGCTCGATGCGCCTGCTTGTGCAAAGCAGTGCAAGCGTTCAGCTTTGGGTTGCGCGCCTGTCAGGCCAGCAGCAGATCAGCCTCATGTCGGCGCAGGGTACGGCGTGCAGCGGGATAGGCCTGATCGCCTGTGGCCAGCTGCGGGAAAAGCTGTTCTATTTCAACGCGCTGTGCAGCATCCAGTCCCGACAGGGTTTGGTCACCGGGCTGAAAACTTTCGGTCCAGATGCCATCAGACCAGATCACCTCATGCGCCGCGCACATGATATGCACATACTGCACCGGGGCCACAGGCGCGCGGGTGATACCGGGATAGCCCACCAGATGGGCCGCAGGCACCAGCACCTCGCGTTCGCCAAACAGCAGTTTGGTGCGCGGCCCTTCCACCAGCAGGCGGTGCTGGGGCGACACGGCCATGGCGCGGTCGGGCATGGCCGGGCCAAGGGCTGCACGCGCAATCAGCACGGGGCGCAGGTCGGGCTGGGCGGCCTGATCGGCCGTGGTCAGGTGGCGGCTGCCGACCCATACAATGCGCTGAAAGCCGTGGTCGCGCGTGAGCACGCGGTGGCCTGGGCGGATGTCCTGCACCGCAACCTGGCCCTTGTCGGTCTGAATGAGGGTGCCTGCGGTAAAGCAGGGGATCACCACCTTTTCGATATTGCGAAATGACAGCGTGCCGCCATCACGAAAGGTTGCCGTGCCGTTTTCCGGGTTGAAATCATCATAATCCACGCTTGCCCCGGCTGACAAAACCAGCGTGTCACAGTCAAGGCCACCCTCACCACCATCGACATCATCACCCGCCCCGCCGCGCAGCACATCGGCATCATCTTCGCCGGTCAGCGTGTCAGCGCCCAAGCCCCCATCCAGCGTATCGGCCCCGGTTGACCCCACCACCTGATCATCGCCGTCACCGCCAAACACCTGGTCATCACCAACACTGCCGGTAATCGTATCGCGCCCGTCACCGCCATAAACCATGTCATGGCCAAAGCCACCAAAGGCGCTGTCATCGCCCGCACCGGCAAAGACCTGATCCTGATCAAGGCCGCCATACACGGTGTCATTGCCGATACCGCCATACACCTTGTCATTGCCCGCATCGCCGCGCAGGAAATCATCCCCCGCTTCGCCGGCAACCGTGTCATTATCGGCATCGCCTTGGGCATAATCATTGCCCGTGCCGGTCAGAACATGATCCTGCCCTGCGCCGCCATAGACGTTGTCCGCACCCAAGCCCGATTGCACCGTGTCATTGCCGCCTTCGGCAAAGATATCATCATCATCGGGCGCGGCACCCGCATAGACCGCATCGCCCGCATCCACCCGGTCACCATTGCGGTCAACGTAAGTGGCATCAATACGTTCGGCCGTGTCATTGCCCCAGATAATGCCATCCGGACCGCCGTTGAAGACAACCTGTTCAATGCCCGAAAACGCCAGCGTGCCGCCATCCGCAAACTGCACCGTGCCGTTTTCATCATTGCCGGTATCATAGATGATCGTCGCCACATCGCTGACAAACAGCGTGTCGCGGTCATCGCCGCCCTCGCCGCCATCCACTGTATCGCCCGCACCGGCATAGATTGCATCAGCGTCATCACCGCCTGACAGCCAGTCAAAATCCTCATCCCCGCGCAGGGTATCGGCCCCGGCACCACCTGTCAGCGTATCAGCGCCGGTACTGCCCAGCAGGCTGTCTGCGCCATCACCACCATCCAGATGATCATCGCCGTCCACGCCGTAAAGCGCATCATCGCCCGCACCACCATAAACCGCATCCGCACCCTGACCGGCAAACACCGTGTCATTGCCGGCACCGGCCAGCACAATATCATCATTCGCACCCTGCCCCGGCAACAGCGCGTCGGCTGCATCAAGCGCGTCACCATCCGCATCCACAAAACCCGGCCCAATCGCATCGGCCCCACCCGTGCCATCGACCACCCCATCACGGCCCGCGGAGAACAGGAAATCTTCGATCTGCTGAAAGAACAGCGTGGACTGATCCAGAAACGTCACCGTGCCCGATGTGCCATCTGCCGGATCAAAGGCCACGCCCTGCACATCGGCCAGCACCAGCGTATCACGCCCGGCCCCGCCGTAAACGGTATCGCCACCGCTGCCTTGCAGCGTGTCATTGCCATCGGTTCCGGTCACTTCACTGGCCATGGGCATTTCCCTTTTGCAGCAAATGCGTGGGATCAGGCGACATTATCCCCGCGTCAGGCCTGCGCCTTGTGCCCGAATTGCGGCAATATCATGGGCAACCCGGCTGCAAATGTGGCGGGCTTGCGGCAGTGTTGCACGCAGGGCAACCCTGCGCGGTATTGGCCGGGATTGCCGCCATTGGCGCACCAATCGCACGGAAAAAAAGGGCCATGCTTGCGCAGGGCCCCTGTTCCTTTGTGCGGACCAGCCACAAGGCCGGTCCACGCTGCATAAACTGATCAGCGCACCAACAGGCGGGCCTCATGACGCTTGAGCGTCTTGCGCGCGGCGGTATAGCCTTCGACACCTGCATCGGTCTTCAGATCCGGGAACAGTTCAAAGATTTCGTTGCGCTGTGCGTTGCCCATGCCCTTGAGCGTGTAATCGCCGGGCTGGAAGCTTTCGGTCCAAGCCCCGTTCGACAGCACCACTTCGTGCTGGTCGAACATGAAGTGGATGTAGGTCGTCTGCATGCTTTCTACCGCGTGGATACCCGTGCCGCCCACCAGATGCTTGGCCGACACCAACACCTCGTGTTCATCGAAATACAGCGCGGTGCGGTCATTCGCCACCAACAGGCGGTGGTTGGGCGATACCATCATGTCACGTTCCGGCAGGCCGTTGCCAAGGCTGCCCTGCTTGACCAGCACGGGGCGCAGATGCGGCGCCATCGCCATGTCCTGCCAGGACAGCGGCTTGGACCCGACCCAGCGGATTTCCTGCAACCCGTTGTCCCGCGTGACAATCCTGTCACCCGCGCGCAGGGTTTCCACCGGCACTTCACCACGCGGGGTGGCGATCATGGTGCCCGGCGTAAAGCAAGGGATGACGTTTTCGATGTTCACAAAGTTCATCGTGCCCGTCGGGTTGCCATCCGTATCAAGGAAGGTGACCACGCCGTTTTCCGGGTTGTCATCAGCATAGACAATGCGCAGCGGGCCAGAGCCGGTCAGATCAAGCGTGTCAAAATCATCACCCGCTTCGTTGCCGTCAATCACATCGCCTGCATTGGCCCCCACGAACACATCGCGGTCAGCCCCACCTGCCAGCACGTCAGCACCCTGACCACCGATGATGGTATCGTTGCCAAAACCACCGGTGATGCTGTCATTGTCGATGCCGCCATCCAGCCTGTCATTGCCGGTGCCGCCAAACAGCGTATCGGCATCATCCTGACCAAAGATCGTGTCGTTGCCTTCGCCGCCAAACAGGCTGTCGGCGTTGTTCAGCGGGCGCAGATCGGTGGCATCGGGGAT
The DNA here is from genome assembly GCA_043751715.1 of Rhodobacterales bacterium. Taxonomy (GTDB): domain Bacteria; phylum Pseudomonadota; class Alphaproteobacteria; order Rhodobacterales; family Rhodobacteraceae; genus JAAFHS01. The sequence continues at coordinate 8,907 of JAYUZO010000257.1, forward strand.
GTTCAGACCATCCAGAACACCTACCGTCAGGCCGCCATAGATCA
>JAYUZO010000258.1:0-4605 GCA_043751715.1 Rhodobacterales bacterium
TTGCCCATCTCTGCCTTGCCCCTTCATCACGCATGGCTATAGTGCCGCTTCCTTTCAATCGGGGCGCGCATGACACAGGTCGGCATCATAATGGGCAGCCAGTCGGATTGGCCGACAATGCGGGATGCCGCGGCCATTCTGGATGAACTGGGCGTGCCCTATGATACACAGATCGTGTCGGCCCACCGCACACCAGACCGGCTGTGGGACTATGGCAAAACCGCGGTTGATCGCGGCCTGAAGGTAATCATCGCGGGTGCGGGTGGGGCGGCGCACCTGCCCGGCATGATGGCCAGCAAGACGCGCCTGCCCGTCATCGGCGTGCCGGTGCAAACTAAGGCACTGGCCGGGGTAGATAGCCTGTATTCAATTCTGCAGATGCCAAAGGGTTATCCCGTGGCGACCATGGCCATCGGTGGGGCTGCCAATGCCGGCCTGATGGCTGCAGGCATTCTGGCCCTGTCAGACCCCGCCCTTGCTGCCCGCCTTGATGGCTGGCGCGCCGCCTTGTCCGCCTCTATTCCCCTGACGCCACATGATTGAACTGCCCACCGGATCAACGATCGGCATCCTTGGCGGTGGCCAGCTTGGCCGCATGCTCGCCGTGGCAGCCAGCCGCCTTGGCCTGCAGGCCCATGTCTATGACCCCGATCCCACCGCCCCCGCAGGCCAGATCGCCCGGCTGACATCGGCCCCCTTTACCGATATCGCCGCGCTTACCGCTTTTGCTGCATCCGTCGATGTCATCACCTATGAATTCGAAAACATCCCTACCGCCGCATTGGATACTTTGGCCGCCCTGCGCCCCATCCACCCCAACCGCAGCACCCTTGCGACCTCGCAGGACCGCATAGCCGAAAAAGACTTCCTCAACAGCCTCGGCCTGCAAACCGCCCCCTATGCCGCTGTGAACAGCCTTGATGACCTGACCGCCGCCATTGACAGCATCGGCACCCCCGCAATCCTGAAAACCACCCGGCTTGGGTATGACGGCAAAGGGCAGGCGCGGATCATGGCACCCGCCGATGCCACGGGCGCATGGCAAGGCATGGCAGGCGCGCCTTGCGTGCTTGAAGGGTTCATCCCGTTCACCCACGAAGTGTCCGTCATTGCTGCCCGTGGGCAGGATGGGTCTGTCGCCTGCTATGACCCCGGTGAAAACGTGCATGACGCGGGCATCCTGCGCACCACCACTGTGCCCGCCCGTCTGTCGCCCACGCAGCGCACCGATGCCGTGCTGATTGCGGCGCGCATTCTGAACGCGCTGAATTATGTCGGCGTCATGGGGGTGGAGCTGTTTGTCACGCCCCAGGCCCTGATCGTCAATGAAATCGCCCCGCGTGTGCACAATTCGGGGCATTGGACGCAGAATGGCTGTGCGGTCGATCAGTTCGAACAACATATCCGCGCCGTGGCGGGCTGGCCCCTTGGCGATGGATCGCGCCACAGCGATGTGGTGATGGAAAACCTGATCGGCGATGATATTGCACGTATCCCCGCAACCCTGCGCGAGCCCCACACCGCCCTGCATTTGTACGGCAAAGCCGCCGCCCACCCCGGCCGCAAGATGGGCCATGTCAACCGCGCCAAACCGCGCTGACCGCCCCTGAAAATTTCCAGACGAAAAATTTCAGCCCGCCCAGAACGTCGCATGTCATCAGCCCTCTGCCAGACCGTCCTGATCCAGCAGATGCCGCCCCGCCCGATCTTCCACTTCGATCAGCCACAGGTCCGGGTCCCGGCTGCGCGCCCGCGCCAGCACGCCATCCACCTCCACTTCTGGCCCATGTGCCAAAACCACCCACATGCGGGCATCTGACATCAGATCGAAACTGCGCTGATACGCCACCGCCCGCCCGTCCAGCGTTGCCAGCTTCACAATCACCGCCCCCGCCTGCGCATCTCCCCGCGCCACCACATAGGCTGCAATCGCCGCTATTCGCAGCCGCGCAAGATAGGCCGACACCCACATATCGCTGGTCAAGCGCACCGTCATTCAGTCCGCTTCTGTTTCATTTTTGGTCCAAAAATATCCCACGGGGGTGCGGGGGTGTGAAACCCCCGCTTCTGACAGCGGGTGCGGGGGGTGAAACCCCCGCTTCAGACGGTTGGGTGCGGGGGTGTGAAACCCCCGCTTCCGGCCGCGTCACGCATCGCCATCCTTGAAATCCAGGCCCATCTCCGTGTAGCGCTCTTTCTCTTCCAGCCAGTTCGCCCGCACCTTGACCTGCAAAAACAGATGCACCGTGCGCCCCAGAAACTCTGATATATCCGCCCGCGATGCCTGCCCGACCGATTTGATCGTCTCACCGCCATTGCCCAGCACAATGCCCTTGTGCCCATCGCGCGCCACATAAACGATCTGGTCGATCCGGGTGGACCCGTCGGGTTTATCTTCCCACTTTTCCGTTTCCACCGTCAGCTGATACGGCAGTTCTTCATGCAGACGCAGTGTCAGCTTTTCGCGGGTCATTTCCGATGCAATCATCCGCATCGGCAGATCGGCAATCTGATCTTCGGGGTAAAACCACGGGCCTTCGGGCAGCGTTTCCGCCAACCAGTTGCGCAGCTTTTCCACGCCATACCCCTTTTCGGCACTGATCATAAAGGTTTCGGCAAAGGCAAACGCCTCATTCATCTTGGCGGCAAGCGCCAGCAGCACCGCAGCCTTGACGCGGTCAATCTTGTTGATCGCCAGCGCAATGGGCTGGCCCTTGGGCATTTCATCCTTCATCCGATCGATAATCGCCTGCACACCTTCGGTCAGCCCGCGATGCGCCTCGATCAGCAGCACGATCACATCGGCATCCGAAGCGCCCCCCCAGGCCGCCTTGACCATGGCGCGGTCCAGCCTGCGCCGGGGCCGGAACAGACCGGGCGTGTCAACAAACACAATCTGCGCATCGCCCGCCATGGTGATGCCACGAATACGCGTGCGCGTGGTCTGCACCTTGTGGGTCACGATACTGACCTTGGCCCCGACCATCTTGTTCAGCAGGGTCGACTTGCCCGCATTGGGTTCACCAATCAGGGCAACAAATCCGGCGCGTGTGGTCATGGGGCAGGGCTTTCTGTATATATTCAGGCGCGCATACGGCAAAGCTCGGGAAATTGCCAGTTGGCAAACGGGTTCAGGCCAAGCACTATTGCAACTATCCTAAAGTGAGTCGACGATATTGGGTTTGCTAAGATTGATCGTCAGAGCCTTGTTTGGCTCTTTCAGGCGCAAACGCAGACGCTCTGCCATCCGATACCGTCCCGCACGGCGATCCGAACCGATCCTTCAGGCACATCACCCGGCCCAGTACCTTCACAACGGCATCCCACCCGCGCTGACTGGTTTGTGCTGGGTGATTGATGGCGACACGATAGACATCAGCGGAACCCGGATCAGGCTGGCAGGCATTGATGCGCCCGAAATGGAACAACCCTATGGCAAATCGGCGAAATGGGCTTTGGCCAAGCTTTGCAAAGGACAGATGATCACGGCGGTCTTTGAAGCAGATATCACTTACGAGCGCTTGGTCGCTACTTGCTATCTGCCCGATGGGCGCGACCTTTCGGCAGAAATGGTTAGTGCAGGAATGGCGATAGACTGGAAAAAGTTCTCTGGTGGAAAGTATCGCGCGTTGGAACTGCCCGATGCCCGACAGCGACTGTGGCGTTGTGTTGCGCGCCAACAGGGTCGCATGCCGCAAACACTTCCCGACTGACCTGCGCCCTGCTGCGCGTCCTGCCCGGCCCGCGCAAAATCGGCTGTAAGGCCGGTGGGCCAGACCCGCTACCCCTCCAGCCGCCCCAACAACGCCCGTGCTGCCGCCATTTCCGCCATCCGTTTGCTGGCCGCCTCGGCAGCTTCGTGCTCGCCGCTGTCCAGCCGCACCTCCACCGTAAAGCGTGGCGCGTGGTCCGGGCCGGACCGGGCAATTTCCACATAGGCCGGCGGGGCCATCCCCCGCGCCTGCGCCCATTCCTGCAGTGATGTTTTCGGATCGCGCGCATCGGATTTCACCGTGCCGATCCGCGTGCCCCACAGCCGCAGGATCAGCCCGCGCGCCGCCTCAAGGCCTGCATCCTGATACACCGCCGCAATCAGCGCCTCCATCGCATCACCCAGCAGCGCGTCCTTGCGCCGCCCACCCGATACCATTTCAGACCGGCCCAGTTTCAGCACATCACCCAACCCGCAATCGCGCGCCACATCCGCACAGGTTTCCTTGCGCACAAGCGCGTTAAACCGGGGCGCAAGCTGGCCTTCCGATGCCGCAGGGTCGGCCGCCAGCAGCGCATCCGCCATCACCAGCCCCAGCACCCGGTCACCCAGAAATTCCAGCCGCTGATTGTCCGGCCGCGTCGCAGAGGCGATAGAGGCATGCGTCAGCGCCCGGATCAGCAATTCCGGCTGCACAAAGCGGTGGCCGATGGCCGTGGAAAATGCCTGAAGGTCAGCCGAAAGCCTCATGGCAGCGCCATCCAGAACCGGCCTGCCCGCCACGACCAGACCGCCCAGAATGTTGACCCGGCAGCCGAAATCACCACGCGGTCAGCGCGGCCGATCATGTCATCCGCCGCAACAAACCCAATGCCACCCACATTCTGCGAAAA
>JAYUZO010000259.1:0-5780 GCA_043751715.1 Rhodobacterales bacterium
CGGGGAATTCCAGCCCCTTGGCCGCGTGCAGCGTCATGATGGTGATCTTTTCCGCCGCCTCATCGGTTTCATTGTCCATGATCAGGCTGACATGTTCCAGAAAGCCCTGCAAATTCTCGAACTGTTCCAGGGCTTTGACCAGTTCCTTCAGGTTTTCCAGCCGCCCCGGCCCCTCGGGCGTTTTGTCATTCTGCCACATCTCGATATAGCCAGATTCCTCCAGAATCGTTTCGGCCAGGCGGATATGGTCATACTCATGCACCAGCGTTTGCGCATGCCAACGCCCGATGCCGTCGACAAAGGCGCGCAGCTGCCCTGCCCCTTTGCCGCCGATTCCACTGCGCGCCAGCAGCGCCTGCGCGCCCTCCAGCAGTGATCCCTGCACCTCACGCGCGGTGCGTTGGATATTGGCGGTGGCGGTATCACCCAGCCCGCGTTTGGGCGTATTCACCACGCGTTCAAAGGCCAGATCATCGGTCGGGCTGACGGCGAGGCGGAAATAGGCCATCGCATCGCGGATTTCCAGGCGTTCATAGAACCTTGGCCCGCCGATTACGCGGTAAGGCAGGCCGATGGTCAGAAACCGGTCCTCAAACGCGCGCATCTGGTGGGACGCGCGCACAAGGATAGCCTGCTGGTTCAGGCCCACCACGCCAATACCGCGCGCCCCACGTTGCAGCGCCTCAACCTCATCGCCGATCCAGCGCGCCTCTTCCTCACCATCCCAATGGCCGATCAGGCGTACCTTCTGGCCATCCTCACCCGCCGTCCACAACGTCTTGCCCAGCCGCCCTGCGTTGGCCTTGATCACCCCACTGGCCGCCGCAAGGATATGCGCGGTGGAGCGGTAGTTCTGTTCCAACCGCACCACATGCGCGCCGGGAAAATCCGCCTCGAACCGCAGGATATTGCCCACTTCCGCGCCGCGCCAACCATAGATCGACTGATCATCATCGCCCACGCAGCAGATGTTTTTATGCGCCTGCGCCAGCAGCCGCAGCCACAGGTATTGGGCGACGTTGGTATCCTGATATTCGTCAACAAGGATGTATTTGAACCAGCGCTGATACTGTTCCAGCACATCCGGATGTTTCTGGAAAATCGTCACCACATGCAGCAAAAGGTCTCCAAAATCCACTGCATTAAGTGTAAGAAGCCGCTGTTGATAGGCCTCATACAGTTCTGTTCCGCGGTTATTATACGCACTGGCATCGGCTGATGGCACCCGGTCCGGCGTCAGCGCGCGGTTTTTCCAGCCGTCGATCAGGCTAGCGAGCAGTCGGGCGGGCCAGCGTTTTTCGTCGATATTCGCCGCTATGATGAGCTGTTTCAACAGGCGCAACTGATCGTCGGTATCCAGAATGGTGAAATTCGACTTAAGATGCACTCGGCCCGAGTTATTGAGAAAACCCAGAATCTTCGCCGGTGTACTTTTATTTACTCCGATGTCGGCCAGAACCTCATTTTCATGCGCCACTACTGTCGAAGTAACTGTGGCTCCAACTGGCGAGAGTTTCGCTTCTATATTTGAACCCACCAGTTCCGCATGCCTGCGCAGAATTTTCACCGACAGGCTGTGAAATGTGCCCATCCACGGCATGCCTTCCGCCACCTCACCCAGCAACCGCCCCACGCGCAGTTTCATTTCGCGTGCGGCCTTGTTGGTGAACGTCACCGACAGAATCTCATTCGGCCTTGCCCGCCCCATGCGCAACAGGTGCACCACCCGCGCTGTCAGCGCCTTGGTCTTGCCCGTGCCAGCCCCTGCCAGCATCAGCACCGGGCCATCCAGCGCCTCAACCGCCGCACGCTGTGCCGGGTTCAGATCATCCAGATAAGGCATCGCCCGCGCACCCAGTGCCCGCTGCGACAGCGGCACAACGGCCGCCTCAAACGCCTCTGCTTCATCCCACCCGCTCATGGGCGCTAGTATAACGCGATTTTCACCGAGATAAAGCCAAGTTCTGTGAATGTTCTCACAATACAGGCAATATTGCCCATCCTACACCCGCCCCCTTGCGCCTTTGACAGATTCCCGCCGCGCCCCCCTTGCGCCGCGTTGCAGCATCCCTAAGGTGGCACGCGTCACACGCCCGTTACCAAAGGTACCTGCATGCCCGAATTCAAGAAAATCCTGATCGCCAACCGGGGCGAGATTGCCATTCGCGTGATGCGGGCCGCCAATGAGATGGGCAAAAAAACCGTGGCGGTTTATGCCGAGGAAGACAAGCTTTCGCTGCATCGCTTCAAGGCGGATGAGGCGTACCGGATAGGTGAGGGCCTGTCGCCGGTGGGCGCGTATCTGAGCATCCCGGAAATCATCCGCGTGGCCAAGATGGCGGGGGCGGATGCGATTCACCCCGGCTATGGCCTGCTGTCGGAAAACCCGGATTTCGTGGAAGCGTGTGATCAGGCGGGCATCACATTCATCGGCCCGCGCGCGGAAACCATGCGTGCGCTTGGCGACAAGGCATCCGCCCGGCGCGTGGCCATGGCGGCGGGTGTGCCGGTTATTCCGGCCACCGAAGTGCTGGGCGATGACATGGCCCTGGTCAAGCGGCAGGCGGCCGAAGTGGGCTATCCGCTGATGTTGAAGGCCAGTTGGGGTGGCGGCGGACGCGGCATGCGCCCGATCAACAATGAGGAAGAGCTGGAGGCCAAGGTGCGCGAAGGCCGGCGCGAGGCGGAAGCGGCCTTTGGCAACGGTGAGGGCTTTCTTGAAAAGATGATCCTGCGCGCGCGCCACGTTGAGGTGCAGATTCTGGGCGACAAGCACGGCAACATCTACCACCTGTGGGAGCGTGATTGTACCGTGCAGCGCCGCAACCAAAAGGTGGTTGAACGCGCGCCTGCCCCGTATTTGACCGCCGAACAGCGGGCCGAGGTCTGCGAAATGGGCCGCAAGATCTGCGCGCATGTGGATTACGAATGCGCGGGCACGGTCGAATTCCTGATGGATATGGACACCCAGAAATTCTATTTCATCGAGGTGAACCCCCGCGTACAGGTCGAACACACGGTGACAGAAGAAGTTACCGGCATTGACATCGTGCAGGCGCAAATCCTGATCGAAGAGGGCAAAACGCTGGCCGAGGCGACGGGCATCGCGCGGCAAGAAGACGTGGTGCTCAACGGCCACGCAGTGCAATGCCGGGTGACCACCGAAGACCCGCTGAACAACTTCATCCCAGATTATGGCCGCCTGACCGCGTATCGGTCTGCCACGGGCAACGGCATCCGGCTTGATGGTGGCACGGCCTATGCAGGGGGTGTGATCACGCGGTATTATGACAGCCTTCTGGTCAAGGTCACGGCGCATGCCCAGACCCCGGAAAAGGCGATTGCGCGGATGGACCGGGCGTTGCGGGAATTCCGTATCCGGGGGCTGGCCACGAATATCGAATTCGTTATCAACCTGCTGAAGCATCCGACGTTTCTGGACAACACCTACACCACCAAATTCATCGACACGACGCCAGACCTGTTCGCCTTCAAGAAACGCCGGGACCGGGCGACAAAGATCTTGACCTATATCGCCGACATTACCGTAAACGGTCACCCCGAAACCGCAGGCCGCCCCAAACCGCATGCCGAAGCACGCCAGCCCCGCCCGCCAAAGCTGCTGACTGAAACCCCCGCCACCGGCACGCGCAACCTGCTGGAACAAAAGGGCCCGCAGGCCGTGGCCGACTGGATGCGCGCCCAGAAAAAGGTGCTGATCACCGATACCACCATGCGCGATGGCCACCAGTCCCTGCTGGCCACGCGAATGCGGTCGATCGACATGATCCGTGTGGCCCCAGCCTATGCCGCCAACCTGCCACAGCTGTTTTCCGTGGAATGCTGGGGGGGTGCTACGTTCGACGTGGCCTACCGGTTCCTGCAGGAATGCCCCTGGCAGCGCCTGCGCGATCTGCGCGCCGCCATGCCCAACCTGATGACGCAAATGCTGCTGCGGGCGTCAAACGGTGTGGGCTACACCAACTACCCCGACAACGTGGTGCAGGCCTTTGTCAAACAGGCCGCGATCACCGGCGTCGATGTGTTCCGCGTGTTTGACAGCCTGAACTGGGTTGAAAACATGCGCGTCGCCATGGATGCCGTGGTTGAGGCGGGCAAGGTCTGCGAAGGCACCGTCTGCTACACGGGTGATATCCTTGATCCCGCCCGCGCCAAATATGATCTGAAATACTACGTGTCTCGCGGGATCGAACTGAAGGCCGCCGGTGCGCATATCTTGGGCCTCAAGGATATGGCGGGGCTGTTGAAACCCGCCGCTGCACGCCTGCTGGTCAAGGCCCTGAAACAAGAGGTCGGCCTGCCGATCCATTTCCACACGCATGATACCAGCGGGGCCGCCGCCGCCACCATCCTTGCCGCCTGTGATGCGGGCGTTGATGCGGTGGATGCAGCGATGGATGCGTTCAGCGGCGGCACATCGCAGCCCTGCCTTGGGTCAATCGTCGAGGCGCTGCGCCATACCGAACGCGACACCGGCCTTGACATGTCGGTGATCCGTGAAATGTCCAACTACTGGGAGGCGGTGCGCGGCCAATACGCTGCATTCGAATCCGGCATGGCAGCGCCGGCATCCGAGGTGTACCTGCACGAAATGCCCGGCGGGCAGTTCACCAACCTAAAGGCGCAGGCGCGCAGTCTGGGCCTTGAAGAACGCTGGCACGAGGTGGCGCAGGCCTATGCCGATGCCAACCAGATGTTTGGTGATATCGTGAAGGTCACGCCCTCCAGCAAAGTGGTAGGCGATATGGCCCTGATGATGGTGGCACAGAACCTGACGCGTGCGCAGGTCGAAGACCCCGCCGTTGATGTGTCTTTCCCCGATTCGGTGGTGGATATGCTGAAGGGTAATCTTGGCCAACCCCATGGCGGCTGGCCCGCAGCGATACAGGCCAAGGTGCTGAAGGGTGAGGTGGCGTTCACCACGCGCCCCGGTGCCACCCTGCCCCCGGTTGATCTGGATGCCGTGCGCGCGAAACTTGCAGCGCAACTTGCCACGGGGGGTGAAGATGAAGACCCCGAAACCGTGGATGATGAAGATCTGAACGGGTACCTGATGTATCCCAAGGTGTTCATGGATTACCGCGCGCGCCACCGCCTGTACGGCCCGGTGCGCGCCTTGCCGACAAAAACATTCTTCTATGGCATGCAACAGGGCGAAGAGATTTCGGCCGAAATTGACCCCGGAAAAACGCTGGAATTCCGCTTGCAGGCCATTGGGGAAACCACCGAAGACGGCGATGTGAAGGTGTTTTTCGAACTGAACGGCCAGCCGCGCGTGATCCGCGTGCCCAACCGCGCGATCAAGGCCAAAACGGCAGCCAAACCCAAGGCGGTTGAGGGCAACGCCGCCCATATCGGCGCGCCGATGCCGGGGTCGATTGCTTCACTTGCGGTCAAGGTGGGGCAAAAGGTGAATGCGGGCGATCTGTTGCTGACGATCGAAGCGATGAAAATGGAAACCGGGCTGCATGCCGACCGCACCGGGGTGGTCAAGGCGGTTCTGGTGCATCCGGGCAGCCAGATTGAGGCGAAGGATCTGCTGGTGGAACTGGAATGATCGGTGCAGCCATTCTGGCTGTGCTGCTGGCCACACCGCTGGCAGCGCAAGACCCGGTCACGAATTACGCCGATGATGATGCCGCAATGAACGCGGCGATTGCTGATGCGCAGGAAACGCTGCCGCTGTTTCCGACCCATGCACTGGACATCGAAAAAATCGGGCGTGATGGCACCAGTGTCAAGGTAGCCATGCCCACAGC
>JAYUZO010000260.1:0-18440 GCA_043751715.1 Rhodobacterales bacterium
GTGGTGGCATAGTTCGATGTGACAATCGCAATCAGCCCGGTCAACAGCAGCCAGATCACGCCCGAATAAAAGAACGCCCGCGCCGTTTCATTGTCATCCACCACAAGCGCGTAAATCGCAGGCAGCCACATGGCCAGCGCACAGGCCGCCATCAGCAAAACGAACAACGGCAGATCAGCAAGGCGTCGGATCATTGCGGATCAGAAGAAATCAATGGAAACTTGCAGCAGACGTTCCACCTCGGGCACGTCCTTGGCCATTGCAAACAGCGCAATCACATCGCCTGCATCAATCCGAAGATCGCCCGACGGTTTCATGATCTTGTCACCCTTCATGATCGCCCCCACCAGAACGCCTTCGGGAAAGGCCACATCCCGCACCATACGCCCGGCCAGCGGCGATGTTGACAACACCTGCGCTTCAATCATTTCCGCCTCGGCATCACCGATGGAATACACGCCCCGCACCTTGCCATGCCTGATGTGGCGCAGGATGGATGATACGGTTGTCGCCCGCGGGTTGATGTAGGCATCCACATCCAGCGGGCCCATCAATGGCGCCAGCGTCGGATCGTTGACCAGTGCAATCGCCATCAGCGCACCGGCCTGCTTGGCCCGCACCGCCACCAGCAGGTTGGTCTTGTCATCATCAGTCACGGCCAATATTGCATCGGCCCGGTCAATGGCGGCTTCGGTCAGCAGGTCCATGTCCATGCCATCACCGTTTAGCACGATCGTGCGTTCCAGCATGTCGGCCGCGCGTTCCGCCACCGCGATATCACGCTCAATGATCTTGACCCTGATCCGGTCGGTGCGCGCCTCAAGGGCGCGGGCCACCGCAAGGCCCACATTCCCACCGCCCACAATCACCACACGTTCCTGTTTTTTGGTCTTTTTGCCGAAAATCTCCAACGTGCGGTTCACGTCCTCGATATGGGTAAAGGTGTAAACCTGATCGCCCGCAAACAGCTGATCCCCCGCATCCGGTGCAAACAACCGCTCATCCCGCCGCACCCCCACCACAATCGTGCGCAGCGTGGAAAACAGCTCATTCAGCTGGCGCAGTGGCGTATTCAGCACCGGGCACTCATCATCCAACGCGATGCCCAGCAGTTGTGCCCGCCCGTTCATAAAGCTTTCCGTATCAAACGTCGCAGGTGCCGCCAGCCGCTGCAATGCCGCCTCGGCCACCTCACGCTCCGGGCTGATCACCACGTCAATCGGCAGATGGTCACGCCGGTAAAGATCAGAGTAAATCGCATCAAGATAGCTTTGCGACCGCAGCCGCGCGATCTTGCGCGTGATGCCGAAAATCGAATGCGCCACCTGACAGGTGACCATGTTCACCTCATCCGAATGGGTGGCGGCAATGATCATGTCAGCATCGCGCGCGCCTGCACGCTCCAGCACATCGGGGTAGCTCGCAAAGCCTACAATCCCCTGCACATCCAGCGTATCAGACGCCCGGCGCACCAGATCTGCGTTCACGTCAATGATTGTGACATCATTCTTTTCGCCTGACAGGTGCCGGGCGATCTGCCAGCCCACCTGCCCCGCGCCACAGATGATGACCTTCATACGCGCACCCTATGCCGCCCCAAGCGGCCTTTGGTCTGACAGAACGCAGGCATATGGTCAATCAGACCTCTTCGCTCTCGTCCTCATCTTCATCCAGACGCACCATCCGCCCGCCTTTCGCCGTGGATACCACCCCCAGTGATTTCAGCTTGCGGTGCAGTGCGCTGCGTTCCATCCCCACAAAGCTTGCTGTGCGGCTGATATTGCCACCAAAGCGGTTGATCTGCGTCAGCAGATATTCGCGTTCGAACAATTCACGCGCTTCACGCAATGGCAGCGTCGCCATTGCGCCCGACAGGACCAGCTTGCCGTCACCATCGCTGGGGGTTTCCTGCCCCGGCAATTCGCGCGCTTCGATCAGGCCATGGCCTTCGCCCAGGATCAGCACGCGTTCTATCACGTTGCGCAGCTGCCGCACATTGCCCGGCCAGGCCATGGTTTGCAGCATCGCCTCGGCATCGGATGAAAGGCTGCGGTTGGGCAGCCCTTGGGTGCGGTGCAGCGTATCAATGAACGCCCGCGTCAATTCCGGAATATCCTCGCGCCGGTCGTTCAGTGCAGGCACCGCAATCGGCACCACGTTCAGCCGGTCATACAACTCCTGCCGGAACCGCCCCGCTGCGATTTCAGTGCGCAAATCACGCGTGGTGGATGAGATGACCCGCAGGTCTACCCGCACCTTGTCACCGCCGCCCACCCGCGCAAACTGTTGCTCCGTCAGCACCCGCAGGATTTTGGATTGCGTGCCCAGCGGCATGTCCGCCACTTCGTCAAAGTACACCACGCCGCCATGCGCCTGTTCCAGCAGGCCCTGTTCCACCCCCCGGTCCGCATTTTCACGCCCGAACAGCACCTCTTCCATGCGTTCGGGTTCAATTGTGGCTGATGATACGCTGATAAACGGCCCGCTGGCCCGGTTGCCATTGCTGTGAATGAATCGCGCCGCCATTTCCTTGCCTGATCCCGCAGGCCCCGTCAGCATCACCCGGCCATTTGACCGCGTGACCTTGTCCAGCTGTGATTTCAATGCCTTGAACGCCGGACTTGATCCGATCATTTCTGACGAAGACACATCCCTGCGCCGCAAATCCGCATTTTCACGCCGCAACCGGCTGGTTTCCATCGCCCGGCTGACCACCACCATCAGCTGGTCAATATTGAACGGCTTTTCGATAAAATCATAGGCCCCTTGCTTGATCGCCGCCACCGCGATTTCGATGTTGCCATGGCCAGATATGATCACCACCGGCACATCCGGATTATCGCGCTTGACCGTTTTCAGGATGTCGATCCCGTCCATCCGGCTGTCCTTCAGCCAGATATCCAGAATCATCAGCGATGGCGGTTCGGCGTTGATTTCCGACATGCAGCTGTCAGAATTCGCAGCCAGCCGCACGGCATAGCCTTCATCCTTCAGAATATCGCCAATCAACTCGCGGATGTCTTTTTCGTCGTCCACAATGAGGATGCTGCTCATGATGCTGCCTGTCCTTCCGGTTTGCGTGTCTTGTTGCGGTGAATGCGGGGCAGCGTGATTTCCGCCATGGCACCCGCATGGGTGTTGCCTTCAAATATCGGTGCATCAAGCAGGGTCAGCATGCCGCCGTGTTCCTCGATGATCTTTTTCACGATCGGCAGGCCCAGCCCCGTGCCCTTTTCGCGTGTCGTCACATAGGGTTCAAACAGCCGTGCGCGGTCGGGCGGCAGGCCGGTGCCATTGTCGGCAATGCGGATTGTGACCTGTTCGTCATCTGCAAGAAAATCAACCCGAATTTCAGGGGTCAGGCCCACCGGTGCACCCTTTTCCTGATAACTTTCAATAGCTTCACCTGCGTTCTTCATCAGGTTTGTCAGCGCTTGGCCAATCATCGTGCCGTCAATATCCAGCAGCACTTCGCCCGCGGGCAAAGACCTGATGAACCGCACCCCCGGCTGGCCGTTTTCCTGCAGCATGATGGATGCCCGCAAAAGGGCCGTCAGATCGGTTTCACGCCGGTCCGGTTCCGGCATGCGCGCGAATTTGGAAAATTCATCAACAATGCGCCGCAAGTCATTGGTTTGGCGCACAATAACATCCGTGTACTGATCCAGATCATCCGGATCTTGCACTTGGGAGCGGAACTTGCGCTTGATCCGTTCCGCGCTCAGCTGAATGGGTGTCAGCGGGTTCTTGATCTCATGCGCAATCCGCCGTGCCACATCGCCCCAAGCCGCCATCCGCTGCGCCGATACCAGTGCCGTCACATCATCAAACGCCACCACATAGCCTTCCAGCCGCCCCGCATCGTTGCGGCGCACGCTCATTCGCACCAGCAGGCTTTCCATCCGGCCCTTGCGGGTCAGGCGCACCTCTTCCTGCACCGCTGCCCCGCCCCCTTCGCGGAGCCGTTCAAACAGCGCGGCAAACTCTGGCACCGCCTCGGCAATCGGGCGTTCTTGCAAATCAATCGGCAGATCAAGCAGGCGCTCACTGGCGCGGTTCATGAAATCTACCCGGCCTTCGGCATCAAGGCCCATCACCCCTGCCGTCACGTTCGACAACACGGAATCAAACAGCCGCCGCCTGCGTTCGGTCGTGCGGTTCACATCTATCAACGCCTCGCGCTGGCCTTTCAGTTGCCGCGTCATCTGGTTAAACAGGCGGCCCAGCATGGCAATTTCATCATCGCCGTCCTCTTCGGGCACCTGCACATCCAGATCGCCCGCCCCCACCCGCTGCGCCGCCCCCGCAAGCCGCCCCACCGGGCGCGACAGCCGTTCGGCAAACCACAGGCCCAGCCACACGGCGGCCAGAATAAGGATCACCGCAAAACCAAGGTACAACAGCCCGAATTCAAACAGTAATCGCCCACGTTCGGATTCCAGCTGATGATACAGCCGCACGGTTTCTTTGGTTTCATCCAACAGCGAAAGAATCGACCCATCCACATTGCGCGACACGTACAGATACCGGTCTGCATAAGCCTCAAGGTACACAAGCGCGCGGAATTCGTTGTTTGCCCAATCCTGAATGATAACCGTTTCACCTGCTTTGGCGCGCGAAAGATCATCAGGCGATGGCACCTCAAAATCAAACAGGTAAGATTTCTCGCCCCGCGTCTCAATCTCTCCGGCGCCGTTCACCAGAAACGCCTCGCGCAGGCCGCGCTGAATTTCGGCCTGGCCTTGGGTCAAAATCGGGCGCAACTGATCATCACGCAGAAAGAACGTGCTTTGTTTGGCAAGGTTCAGGTTCGCCGCCAGTTCTTCGGCATCGGCAATCAGATCACCCCGGTGTTCCGCCTCATACGCCTCGGCCGCCGCAAGGCTGGTGCCCACCACGCCCCGCACCCGGTCTGAAAACCACCCCTCCAGCCCAAAGTTCACCGTCAGCACCGCAAAAATCGCCACAATGATTGTGGGGATCAGCGCCACGGTGGCAAACACGCCCGACAGCCGCAAATGCAGGCGTGACCCCGCCGATTGGCTGCGCCGGTCGGCCACAATGCGCGACACACGCCACAGCACAAGGGCGGCAATCAGCAGCACATAGATCAGATCAGCCAGCAGCACCAACCGCAGGGCAGGCGAATTTCCCGCCTGATTGAACGGCCCCAGCAGCATGAAGGTGGTGACAGCCAGCACTGGCCCAAGCAGCACCAGCAACAATGTGCTGGCGTTTTGCACCCGCTTTTGGCGGCGCAAACGCACAAAGCGTTCCCAGGTACTGCGATGCCCCACCCGGCCTGCCATTTACCCCCACATGGGCAGGGTCTGTGCCACTGCCGCCACAGGATGCGTGTCGAATCTGGCACAGTGCCCGAACAACACGCATCATGTGGCGCTTTTACATCAGTTTGCGCCGCCGTGTCACGCGGATATCCAGTTCCGTGATCTTCTTACGCAAGGTATTGCGGTTGATGCCCAGAAGGTCAGCACATTTGGCCTGGTTTCCCGCCGTGGCATCTAATGCGATTTCAATCAGCGGCGTCTCTACCTCGCGCAGAATGCGCTGATAGACGCCCGGTGGGGGCAGTTGCCCGCCATGCAGATCGAAATACCGTTGCAAATGGCGCGCAACCGATGCTGACAGCTTTTCGCCTTCGCCACCCCCGCCACGCAGGGGTTCAATGGCGGGCTGATTGCCTAGAATGGTCACCACATCCGCCTTGGAAATATCGGTTTCCGCCGCCGTGACCATCAACCGCCGCATGGCGTTTTCCAACTGCCGCACGTTGCCCGGCCAGGCATAGGCACGGATCAGATCACGTGCTTCGGTGGACAGGCGCCGCACCGTGCCCAGATCACGCTCTCCGCGCGTCAGGAAATGTTCGGCCAGCAACGGGATGTCATCCATCCGTTCTCGCAAGGATGGCACGGTCAGCGTTACCCCTGACAGCCGGTAGAACAGATCCTGCCGGAAGGTGCCTGCCTCCATCCGTGCGGCAAGGTCTGACTGGCTGGTTGCCATGATGCGCGGTGCGTGATCACCAAGCAGATCAAACATCCGCACCACGCGGCCCTGCGCCTCATCATCATAATCGGCCACCTCATCAAACACGAGGCTGCCTCCGCGTGCGCGGGCCAGCAGCGTGGCGGGCCCGTCCACCCCCTGCAGATCGCCCATCTGCGCCACGACAAACGGCAGCGTGCGCCGGTCGGAAAAATCATGGATCGCGCGCGCAATCAGTGATTTGCCCGTGCCGCTTTCACCCGTGACCAGCACAGCCAGATCGGTGTTCATCACCCGCGCCACCAGCCGGTACAGCGCCTGCATTGCGGGCGTGCGCCCCACCAGTGGCAGATCATCGCCGGCTTCACGCGGTGTTGCCACCTTGGCCGTCGTGCGCCGCTTCTGGTCCAGTGCGCGGGCTGATTTCTTCATCAGGTCGGGCAGATCGAATGGCTTGGGCAGGTAATCATAGGCATCCGCCTCGGCCGCCTGAATGGCCGTCATGATGGTATTCTGCGCCGAAATCACGATCACCGGCAGACCGGGGCGCAGCTTGCCAATGCGCGGCAGCGCCTCCAGCCCATTGCCATCGGGCATGATCACATCTGATATCACCAGATCGCCCTTGCCCTCTTCGACCCACCGCATCAGCGTCATCAGGCTGCTGGTGGCATGCACCTTGCAGCCCGCCCGCGTCAGCGCCTGTGTCAGCACCGTGCGGATCGTGCGGTCGTCATCGGCAACCAGAACCGTTCCGTCCATAATCAGCTCTCCTCTTGTGCTGTTTCTTTTGGCGCCACTGGCAAAGACACCCGGAACACCGTGCGCCCCGGCACAGAATCCACCGATATCCACCCCTCATGGTCCAATATGATCTTGCTGACGAGCGCCAGCCCCAGCCCCGTGCCGTTATCGCGCCCGCTGACAAAGGGTTCAAAGATATCGGCGGCAATGTCTGCAGGAATGCCCGGCCCGTCATCAATGATTTCAATCTGCAACGGCACCGCGCGGCCCGGCCCGTTCTTGCGCCGCAACCGCAGCGACAGGTCGTAAAACGTGTGCAGGCGGATCGTGCCCACGCCCCGGCCTGCCTCGGACGCGTTCTTGATCAGGTTCAGGAATACCTGCACCAACTGGTCCAGATCGGCATGGGTTGCAGGCAGGGACGGATCGTAATCTTCAATGATCGTCATGCCCGCCGCATAGCCCATCAGCGCCGATTTGCGCGCGCGGTCCAACGCATCATGAATGTTCACCGGTTTGCGTGCAGGCGGGCGCAGATTGCCGAACTGTTCGACCTGTTCCAGCAGTTTCACGATTCGCCGGGTTTCGGCCACGATCAGATCAGTCATCTCTTGATCTTCGGGCGGCAGGTTCATCGACAGCAGTTGTGCTGCCCCAGAAATGCCCGCCAGTGGGTTCTTGATTTCATGCGCCAGCATTTCCGCCATGCCAATCGCCGACCGCGCCCCCGATTTCACGTTCAGTGACCGCCCCAGCCGGTCGGCAATTTCGCGCGGCGAAATCAGCAGCATCACGATATCGGCGTTGTCGTGCATTGGTGCGACCTGCACATTGCACTGCACCGGCGGGCGTTCACCAGTGGTGACGAACACATCATTGATAAAGATGGGTGACTGGTTCGCCCGTGCACGCGTCAACGCTTCATCCATCGGCGCGTCAATCGAAATGCGGTCAAATGCGGGTTGCCCCACCAACCCCTTGGCCGATGCGTTCAGAAAAATCTCGGCCGCCGGGTTTACCTCCAGAATTAGCCCTGCCCGGTTCAGCAGCAACGCTGGCAACGGCAGCGATGCCCAGATAACCCCCGGCACCGGATAGGGCGGGCGATACGCGCTCATGCGGCCATCGCCTGTGTCAGCACGGCGCGCACGGCCCGTATCACCTGCGCCGGTGCGTCAATCGTCAGGATCGTGCGGTCGGCAATGCCCGCCGCCTCCAGATACCAGCCGATGTGCTTGCGCGCCACGCGGCGGCCAAGGTCTGTGCCGTAAAATGCCAGCATATCCTCGTAATGCTCTGTCACCAGATCAGCCAAGGCCACACCCGTGGGCACCACCGGGGCCGCTGTGCCGTGCAGCGCATGCGCGATCTGCGCCAGCAGCCATGGCCGCCCCTGCGCGCCCCGCCCCACCATTACCCCGTCTGCGCCGGATTGCCCGCGCGCCGCCCGCGCCGATGTAGCATCCACGATATCGCCATTGGCAATCACCGGAATGCCTACCGCATCCTTCACCGCCCGAATGGCCGCCCAATCCGCCGCACCCTTGTAAAATTGGCACCTCGTGCGCCCGTGGATTGTCACCATCGCAATGCCCGCCCCCGCGGCACGCGCCGCCAGCAGCGGCGCATTCAGGCACCCGTCATCCCAGCCAAGCCGCGTTTTCAGCGTGACCGGCACATCAACCGCCGCCACAACCGCCTCGATAATCCGCAGGGCATGGTCTGGCTCTTTCATCAGCGCCGACCCCGACCACCCTGTTGTCACCCGTTTGGCCGGTCAGCCCATGTTGATATCAATGATCCGCGCGCCCTGCCCGGCCACGAACCGCGCCGCCTCGGCCATCCAATACGGATCACGCCCCGCCAGTTGCACCGCAGTGGCGCTTTCGGCAAAGCCCAGTTCGGCCCGCGCCCGCGCCAAGGGCTGCGCCTGCACCACTTCCTGACTGCCGATCATTTCAGACGCTACCAGCCCAGCCCCGAACCGCGCCACCATGCGCCGCATCGGCAGATCCGTAATGCCAGCCATCGGCGCAAGCAGCACCGGGGGATCAATCTTCATGTCTTTCAAATGCACCAAGTGCAGGCGTCCTTGTGGCTGACGTGTGATAGGTAGGGCAGTCCGGTCACCATAGCCAAGGTTGCTGACACAAAAATGACTGAAAAACAAGCGATGCACAAATTTTAGGCATTATTGCACATTCCTTCACCCGATTGTCAGAACCGTGGCAGTTCTTTAGGAACACCGCATGACAACCGCGATCATCATCGTCGCCGCAGGGCGGGGCAGCCGTGCCGGAGGGGATATTCCCAAACAATGGCAGGCCCTCGCGGGGCGGCCGGTGATTGCGCATACGGTCGCTGCGTTTGCGGGCTATGGCCCGGTGATCACAGTGGTGCATCCGGATGATGTGCTGCGCGCCCAAGGGCTGGGCACAAAAACCGTGATGGGCGGTGCGACCCGCGCGCAATCGGTGCTGAACGCCCTGCGCAGCCTTGAAGGGGCGGGTGTGACCCGTGTGCTGATTCATGATGGCGCGCGCCCGCTGGTCAGCCGCCCTGTCATCGACGGTGTTCTGGCCGCGCTTGACCACAGCCGCGCTGCTGCCCCGGCAATTGCTGTGACCGATGCCCTGTGGCGCGGCACGGATGGCACAGTGACTGGCGCGCAGGATCGCACCGGCCTGTGGCGCGCGCAGACGCCCCAAGGCTTTCACTTTGCCGCCATCCTTGCCGCCCATCTTGCCCATCCGGGGCTTGCCGCCGATGATGTAGAGGTGGCGCGCACGGCAGGTATCGCGATCACCATCACGCCGGGCGATGAAGACAATATCAAACTGACCTGGCCCGCTGATTTTGCGCGGGCCGAAGCCATTCTGAAAGGCCGCCAAATGGATATACGCGTGGGAAACGGTTATGACGTGCATGCCTTTGCGCCCGGTGACCATGTCTGGCTGTGCGGTGTGCGCGTGCCGCATGACAAGGCATTGCTGGGCCATTCGGATGCCGATGTCGGCATGCATGCGCTGACTGATGCCATCTATGGCGCACTGGCCGAAGGCGATATCGGCACGCATTTCCCGCCGTCCGATCCACAATGGAAAGGCGCGGAAAGCCATATCTTCCTGTCACACGCCATGATGCGCCTGCGCACGCGCGGATTTGCGCTTGGCAATGCTGATGTGACGTTGGTTTGTGAACGCCCGAAAATCGGCCCGCACGCGACTGAAATGCGCATGGCCCTTGCGCGCATCATGGGGGTAGAGGTGGAGCGCATCAGCGTCAAGGCCACCACATCAGAACGTCTGGGCTTTACCGGCCGCGAAGAGGGGATCGCCGCCCTTGCCACCGCAACTTTGGTGCGCGCATGAAGATGATCACCACTGTTTTCGGCCTTGGCCATCTGCGCCCTGCGCCCGGCACATGGGCATCGGCGGTCGCCGTTGGTGCGGGCCTTGTGATTGACCGGTATCTGGGTGCGCCCGGTCTGTTGGTGGCTACCGTGCTGGTCACATGGGCCGGTTTTTGGGCCTGCGCCCGTACGCTGTTGCCCGGTGAGGACCCCTCAGAAGTCGTCATTGATGAAATCGCAGGCCAATGGGTGGCCCTGCTGTTCCCATCGTTTGCCTTTTGGTTCAACGGCCATGACGGCTGGTTGCCGTGGCCCGCCTACGTGTCTGCCTTCCTGTTCTTCCGGCTGTTTGATATCTGGAAGCCATGGCTGGTGGGCCGTGCCGACCGCAGGCATGATCCCGCCGGTGTGATGCTTGATGACCTGTGGGCAGGCCTGTTTGCCGGCATCTGCGTCATCATCACCGGCATCGCCTACCACGTTGTCTTCATTTTCTGATGGACCCTGCGCTGATCCTTGCGCTTGCCCGCACCCACGGTCACCGCATTGCGACTGCTGAATCCTGCACTGGCGGCATGGTCGCTGTTGCCCTGACAGATATCGCCGGATCGTCTGATGTGTTTGACCGCGGCTTTGTCACCTATTCCAACGCCGCGAAATCTGACATGCTTGGCGTCAACCCCCAAACCCTTGCCACCCACGGCGCCGTGTCTGAACCCGTTGCCGCCGAAATGGCCAATGGCGCACTGGCCCATTCCACCGCCACCATCGCCGTCGCCATTACGGGCATCGCAGGCCCCGGTGGAACCGCGTTCAAACCCGAAGGACGTGTCTGCTTTGGTCTTGCCACCCGCGCCACAACCCACACCCAGACCATCGACTTTGGCCCCCTTGGCCGCGCCCAGGTTCGCCTTGCCGCCCGCGATCATGCGCTGACCCTGCTGGGGCAGGCCGCTGCAATTCCCGCCCCAAATCAATCATCACCCGCCTGATATCGCCTATATTTCTGGCATTTCGCAAACCGCCCACAATTTCACCGCCTCAAATGCATGCCGCCTCTTTCCGCGCCACCTGTCATGGCGTCTTTCACCCCCCAAACCGGGGGAAAGCCATCATGAACGCCGCAGATACCGCCTTTATCATCACCGCCACTGCCCTTGTCCTGTTCATGACTTTGCCCGGCCTTGCCCTGTTCTATGGCGGCCTTGTCCGCGCCCGTAACGTGCTGTCGGTGTTCATGCACTGCTTTGCCATCGCCGCCCTGATGAGCGTCCTTTGGCTTGGCGCAGGCTATTCCATAGCCTTCGGTGCGCCCGGCCCGTTCTGGGGTGGCCTGTCCAAAGTTTTTCTCAATGGCGTCACCCCCGACAGCCTGACCGGCACCCTGCCCGAGGTTCTGTTCTTTGCCTTCCAGATGACCTTCGCCATTATCACCCCCGCCCTCATCGTGGGCGCCTATGTTGAACGTGTCGGCTTTGGCTTTGTCCTGTTGTTTTCCGCGCTGTGGATGCTGTGCGCCTATGCCCCGGTTGCCCATTGGGTTTGGGGTGGTGGCTTTCTTGCCGATGGCGGCATTTTTGGCCCCACCGGTGTGCGCGATTTTGCCGGTGGCATTGTCGTACATGAAACCGCAGGCCTTGCCGCCCTGCTGCTTGCCGTTCTGCTTGGCCCGCGCAAGAACCGCACCACGCTGCCCCATTCGCCCGGCATGGTCATGATCGGTGCGGCCATGCTGTGGGTCGGCTGGTTCGGCTTTAACGGCGGCAGCGCCCTTGCTGCCAATGGCACTGCCGCCATGGCCCTGACCGTCACCCACCTGTCCGCCGCCGCAGCCTCACTGACCTGGATCCTTTGGGAGCGTATCAAATTCGGCCGCGCGTCCCTTGTGGGTCTGGTCACCGGCACCATTGCTGGACTTGCCTCCATCACGCCCGCCTCTGGGTTTGTCGGCCCTGTCGCGGCCCTGATCATCGGCGGCATTGCGGGCATCCTGTGTCAAGAGGCCGTGTTGATCGCCAAAAATCACCTCAAGATCGACGATACGCTTGATGTCTTCGCCGTCCACGGCATTGGCGGCATCTTTGGCACAATCATGATCGCCGCCTTGGGGTTTGGCAGCTGGGCTGCCCAACTTGGCAGCCTTGCCATTGTCGGCGCTTTTACTCTGATCGCCACCTACGCCATCGCCAAACTCTGCGCCCGTGTCACCACGTTCCGCGTTGATGTGGAAACTGAAACCAATGGTCTTGATCTGTCGGTACATGGCGAACAGGCCTATCAGCTGAATAGCTAAGCCCTGTTGAAGCGCCCGAAATTATTCTGCAATGAGTGTCGGTAATTAATCTGCAACGCAAGGGGCAATACTGGCGGGTTAGGGCGTTGATTTTGCCAGATAAGTTTGCGGCAAGCAGGGTCCGCAGCGGTTCGTCAGTGCACCGCAATTGCGGACGGCTATAAGTTATTGATTTTGTTTAACGGGCAAGAAAGTGCGGACCCTACTGCGGACCTGTTTTTGATTTAATTTTGAAGCCGATGGAATGCAGCGCCAAACCCTCTGACTATATAGCCAACGCACCTTTGTGGAAGGGCCGCTTGCCCGCTGCCAAGTCAAAGAGCCGCTGGAGGTCTTCGTTGACTGTGCAAATTGTGCTTGTTGCGACAAGGAACTCTTGCCGCGCGGCACCTTCCATAACGCCCTTTACGACCTCTGCGATTGTCGGCTGATCGCAAAGCCTCAAGACTCGCATCAATATTGCCTCATCATCCGTCCAGTCCGGTATCCCTTCAATTACGGCCCCTACGACACCTGCGAAGCTCTTTTCTGTCAGCGGATCATGTTGCGTATCGAAATAATCCTTTGGCACACCTAGTTTTTCTATAGTTCGCGCCAACGTGAAATTGTCAGGCACCGACCGTCCAGTTTCATAGTTTGCAAGGACTGATCGAGAAATCCCAACCATTTTTTTGCAAATTCCTCTTGTGTGGCGTCACCCCTGGCGAAGCGAAGACGCCTTGCAATTGGCTGCACTGATCCCGCACTTTGCCTTGACATTTGTGTAGATTGTGTGGCGAGCGTACGATGCACGGGAACAGCACAACGTCAAAGACAGCAGCACAATTCCGGTCCGAACTGACTGCGAAAGGTATGACTCTGCCAGAATGGGTAAAGAATCATGGCTTCCCTGTCCGTTCTGCGACGCAGGGCCGCGCGTGGTCTTCATTGTGGATGTAGACCAAGAATTGAAGCCTGCGGTTCTGGAAACCATCCGGGGGCTTTGGGACCGGAGCGACCATGCCCGCCTTGGCCTTGCGACAGGGCCTGCCTTCGGGTGGGTTCTGGTAGGCAATGAGATGTTCATGTGCAAAGGGGGCAACCTGCGGGTTGCAGGCTTCAGGCCCCTGATGTCGTGGGTGACGGCGAACGTGCATCTGCCGCGGCCCGACAAGTAAAGAGATCGCGGCCTTGGCGGCGGTATTGTTTCCGGGGCAATCGGACCTGATTCGCTAACTTGAAGATCTGGGCGTGGTTACGGGAAACATGCGGTCATTGGGCGTTGCGGCGCGCCAGTCGCGGCTTGCGGCGAAAGGTGAGGCGGTCACGCTGGACCTGTTGCGCCGGATCATCCGCATGATGGGGGGCAAGTGATGGTCGAACGCTTCACGATCAAAATCGTGCTTGAAAGCCAGCGTCTGATCGACTTTGGCCACTTCACGAACGCCATATGCGTTGAGTTTCCGGCCTGTGTCGTCACACAAACGGAAGCATCGATTGAGGCATGTGCAGCGGATCAGCCGGACATTTCCACGATCCTTTTGGCGCTGTCGAAACTGGCCACCTGCGCGCGCAATGCCGTGGCGGTTGGTGATGCCGTCTCACATACCATGGGGCGGGCTGATCCTGTGCGCTTGGATGGGGGGCCTATCCAATGACAAAACGCGCGCCAATGGGCGAAATCATGGTTGAACTGGATGACCGGCATATCCCTGTGCAGGTCATGATGAATGAGGTACAACGCCGGACCTATCAGGCGGCGTTGCAGGAAGCTGACTTTGCGCTGCATGACGCGGCGGGCGTCCTTGCCCTGTTGCGTGATCTGGTGGCGCAATCGGCAAAGATGCCAAACGGCGTGGCAAGCGTCCTGAATGTCTGTGCCAAGCTTTGGCCAGATGGCAGAACGGGTGGCCGAAGAGGTAAACCGGCTGTCTTCAAGGTTGCGCCAAGAGGCATATCAGGCCGAAGCGTTCCTTAAAGGTGGCCCGCAATGAACACTGTCACCATTACACTACCGCAGGCAGACGCGGCGCGCTTTACCCATGCCGTACAAGATGTTGCGGTGCTGGTGAACCAAGCCGAAAACGTCTTCACGCTTCTTGTCTTGCTCATTCGGGATGATGATCACGTTGGTCACTTCGGCCTGCACGACATGAGGCATTGGCGGGAAAGGCCCTTGCCGGATTCGGCGAACTTCAGAACGAAGACCTGGCAAAACTGTCATCACACATGCGCGCAGCCCTTGAACAAATGGAGACTTCAAAATGACCGTAATCGCGTTCCCAACTCGCCCTGATCCACCTTGCCGCCAAGGATCGCGGCTTGACCGGTGATCAATACCGTTCTGCCATCGCACAGATTGGTGGCGTCACCTGTGCAAAAGACCTGTACGCGGAAGGCTTCACCGCAATGATGGGATATTTTGAATACATCGCCTTTGCACCGATTGCCGCAAAGGGGCCGAACTATGGGCCGCGCGACGGCATGGCATCTTTTGCACAGATGAAGCTGATCCGCAGTCTATGGTCTGAAATCACCCGGCGTGCCTACGCGGATGAAGACGCCTTCGACACGTGGTTGCTGTCCAAGTTCAAGGTATCGGCCCTTGCGCTTCCTGAAGAAGGATATGGCGCAAAAGGTCATCACGGCGCTGGTGATGTGGAAGCGCCGTTTGCGTGAGCATGCATCAAAGGCCGCATGATCAGCGGCGGAAGCCAGACCACCCAGGGCGGCGCGGGAACGTGCCGCCCTTTGCTATTGCGTGGGGCGCCATGGGAAGGCCGATGAATGCCCTTTTTGCTTTGCGGCCGCCGTTCCCTGCAGAACGCCCGCACCCCTTTTAAGAAACGCTGTAGTGCCTTAAGTCTTCTGAATTGCGGCGGTGGAGTTCGGATTGCGAGGAAAGTGCGGGTGATGGAGGGCCGGATGTCCCCTCATGCACTAGCGTTTAGGCTTTCGCCTCGACGGTGTAATCGAATCCGAATTTCGATCCTCATCACCCAATATTAGTCTAACCGCCAAGGGCCGCGAAATCAATGCCAGGTGCGGGGCGAGGTTGAACCAGTTTGAAAACGCCGCCCCCTGTGCTATCGGTGTCGGGCTGGCATGTGCATCCGACTGCTGCGTTCGTACCGCAGTGCGTTCCGGGCGTAGAGGTAGAGGGCGTGTCAGCCTTTATCATAATTCGTTCCGCACAACCTGACCCAGCACCCCCCGCATGCGCGGGGATGTTTCGCCTTGTCCTACCGCGTTACACCTTTTCCAGCACATGCAGCGCCCGCGTTCTTTGAGACGGGCCGCACCCGGAAAAGGACACCGCCGATGGCCGCCCGCGCCGAAAATCTGTCACTTGCCTTCAAGGGGTTTCAGACAAGGTTCACCGATGCTTTGATGGAGGCCCCGGCCAATACCGACAAAATGGCGATGACCGTGCCGTCTGTCAGCAAGGATGAAACCTGCGGCTGGCTGGGGCAGTTGAGGGCGCAAGTTTGATCGGGGCGCGAATGGACTCGTGCGCGTCAGGTCAAGAACCTTGCCGCGCAAAGCTTCACGATCAAGAACCGCAAGTTTGAAGCGACGGTTTCAGTTGGCCGCGATGATCTGTCGGATGACCGTCTGGGTATTTGCGGCCCGATGTTTTCCGAGATGGGCCGCAACGCGCGGCAACACCCCGAAGAGCTGGTGTTCGGCCTGTTGCGGTCGGGCTTTGCGACCAACTGCTACGATGGGCAGTTCTTCTTTGACACGGATCATCCCGTGGTGAATGCCGATGGCGTGCCTGTAAACGTCAGCAACGTGCAGACGGGCGGCGGACCGAACTGGTTCTTGCTGGACACATCGCGCGCTGTGCGCCCACTGATCTGGCAGCAGCGTGAAAAGTACGAATTCACCCAAATCAACCGGTCCGATGATGCATATGTGTTCACGAACGACGAATACCTTTACGGCGTCCGGGCGCTGGGTGAATGCGGGCTTTGGCCTGTGGCAACTGGCCTTCGGGTCAAAAGCCGCACTCGATGAAACCAATTATGCCGCCGCGCGGGCCGCGATGATGGATTACCGCCGCGATCTTGGCAGCATCCTTGGTATCAAGCCGCCACTCTTGCTTTAACAGGCGGTGCTGGTGGTGCCGCCTGCGCTGGAAAGTGCCGCGCTTTACCTGCTGAACACCGACATCAAGGCCGGTGGCGGATCGAACCCGTGAAAGGCGACGTGTGCGCTGATCGTGACCCCCTATGTCGGCTGCCCCTGCCCAAAGCGACTGCCGCTGAAAGGACTGTCCCATGGTTGCCCTGACTGCTGATCGCAATATCACTGCCCGCCTTGGCGAGATCCGCACGGGTCCCCTTGCCGCTGCCGTAAAGGTCTGGGCGGGGTGCATCGTCATGCGTGGGCGCGGCGGGCTTTTTGACCAAGGGCGCGGTTGCGGTGGGCAGTGTGCGCGCCCGTTCAGCCGTTTGGGGCGTGCAGAGGCAACGGTAGACAACGCGGCCGGGGCGGCTGGCGCGGTGTCGCTGGAATACCGGAGAGGCAGCTTCAAGTTCGCCAATTCGGCGGTGGGCGATTTGGCCGGTAATCTGAATGGCGACAGGCCGATGTGGACAGACCCTGTTTCATCGTCGATGATCAGACCGTAGGCAAGACCGATCGCACAGAAACGCAAGAAACAGGAACGCGGTCGCGCGCCGGGATCGTGAACGGAATCGAAGGCGCGGATGCCCCGGCTGCCCGTTCACTGCCTGCCGATACGTTGGTTGATGAAGTGATGGCAGCTTTTGCCGCCCTCCTGTCAGCGCCGCCTGATCCTGCCAAGGGCGTGCCGGGTTGCCACTGTCCAGCAGGTGCTTCAGGACCGCAGTCTAGAGCTTGCAACGGCGCATCAGGACCGCACGTTGGCCAAGGCCATGGGCGAAGACTATTGCCACCCCGGCATGCGTGATTGGGCCGTGGCGCTGCGCCGGTCCGATGAACCCGCTTTTGGTGCCTACATGGCCAAGGCCGGGCCGGTCTTTGCCTGTCTGTTCAAGCCTACGCACACTGCCAAACCGTATCCCAGAACCTTCGCCGCGGCCCCCGAACAATCGCCCGTGGCCGCCGCAATCTGTGCTTGAGTTTGGCCTGAAACCGGGTGCCTTGAACACCTGACTTTGCCGGGCCTGCCTTGCATATGGCAGCTCTTTCGTGCGACCGTCATCATCAAGGATGATCGCACGAAATCTGTCCCCCGCCTGCCGCCTCGAACCCGGTTGGCAGGGGGCACCCTGAACCGCCTTCCCCGTCGTGGAGCATGCCTTTGTCTGACCTTAAGAGCCCCATGCCACACCCCACCGCGCAGGTTGCACGCTTCATGTGGACCACTTTGGCGCCTGAGCTGACCGTCACCTTCCGGCTGACCTTTGGCGGTGCCAAATTGCATTTGTCGGCGAACCCGCACAACGGCTCGGCCCTGGAGCAGCTTCCTCGGGCGTGACCGTTCCGCTGTATGCGCGCAACGCGCCAGTTGGGACAGGACAGTACAGCGCCGCGTCCCGCTGGCAAATCCATGGCTGGTGGAAATGCTGGCTTGGCAGGGGCGTTCGGTAACCAATATCGCGCGAACCCTGCGCATATCAGACACCTCTGCCCGGCGCGTGCTGCAAAAGGCAAGGGCGTGATGACCAGCGACGACACGCCCGGCTTTACACCCAACGCTGCGTTGATCGTTGCCGAAATCGCCAGAGTTCGGCAATCGCGCAGTGACTTGTGCACCATCGCCGCGCAACTGGACCATGCTTTGCAATACCTTGAAGACTGCCTTGAAAGGGGCAAACATGGGGCTTCAAAGGTGTATTTAATGCACCGTTCAACACTCCGTTTACCACGCCCCGATGCCGCAGCCTGCCACCGCCGCAACCACCGCAAAGGCACACTGTCCAAACTGACGACAGACCGCGCCTGACGTGGCTTCGTCTCGGACCGCCCGGGAACCAAGACCTATGATGACATCGTGACCGAAGTCGCCGCCACCTTCCCGCCCGACAGGCGCGTGAGCCGATCTTCACTGTCGCGCTGGTGGGTGAAAAA
>JAYUZO010000261.1:0-3881 GCA_043751715.1 Rhodobacterales bacterium
GATCAGCTGGCGCTTGAGCCAACGGCTAAGGCTGCTGTGGGGCTGGCGCTTGGCGCGGGTCAGGGCTGCATCGGTGCGGATGGCGGTTTCGGGGTAATCGGACAGGGACAAAGGCACCCACAGCAGCCTGCGGTTGCTGCCAGCAGCGGCGGCAAGGGCGGCAAAGATGGCCTCTTTACGGGCATTGAATTCTGCGGGAAAGACGATCATGCGCGCAAGGGTAGGGGGTGCGGGGCAAAAGGGAAAGGGTCAGGATCAGGTGCGCGCGCTGGGGGGCCTGGCCCAAGTGTTACATGTTTTGCCATGCTCTGCTGTGTGCAAGTAAAGCTGCGACAGCACTATCGCAAAGCGGCTGTCGCAAGGCGATGGCCACCTTGAACCAGCCCCTATCTTTGCCGACGCAGTCTTGTCAGCGGGCGGCCGCCAACGCTGCCGCAACCCGCGTTGCATAGGCCGCCTGATAGGCCGCACCATCCAGTTCGATCTTTGATGGCATGCGCGAGCCATCCGAATTGGCGATGGTCGACGCGCCATAGGGCGAGCAGCCTTTCACCTCTTCCTACCCGTTCTGCGCGCCAAAGCTGTAGGGCAGGCCGACAATCACCATGCCATGGTGCAACTGCACGGTATGAAAGCTCAGGATCGTGCCTTCATTGCCGCCGTGCTGCGATGCGGTGGCCGTCATCACCGTGCCCACGCGGCCTTCCGGCGCGCCCTTCATCCACAGCCCATCGGTCTGATCCAGAAAATTCTTCATCTGGGCCGCCATCATGCCAAACCGGGTGGGCGTGGCAAAGATGATGCCATCATAGTTGCCAAGTTCCATCGGATCGGCAATGTCGGCGGCCTGATCGGTTTTGAAATATGATGCCTTGGCCACCTCGGGCGATACCAGTTCGGGCACGCGTTTGATGGTGACGTCGGCACCCGCAGTGCGCGCACCTTCGGCAGCGGCCATCGCCATCTGTTCGATATGGCCATAGCTGGAATAGTAAAGCACAAGCATCTTGGTCATGGTTCTGTTCCCCGTTGTTGATTTTCGACACCCTCAGGCGGCGTCGCGGCTCTGTCCGTTGGGTAGTGCAAGATCGGGCCAGCCTTTGGCCGCCAAAAGCGCCGCGCGGATCATATTGCCATCGGCATTCAGGCGCGGCGGAGGGCGCACAATCGTCTGACGCTGGCCGTCGACGGTGATGGCCGGTCGCACGGTGTGGCTGGGGGTATTCACTGGTTGCCGAACATTGCGGTCTGCCGTTTGAAGGCAAGATGGGCGTTGGCGGCAGCATGAACATCCTGTTCCGCGCCGACCTGTCGCGCTTTGTCGCGCACCGCCCGTCGGTGCTGTACTGGGTCATGCAGCCCGGCGCGGATGTGGGGGGTATCGGCATGGGTCTGGTGTGGATGGTGCGGCCATGGAACGAATGGCTGATCGTCTGGGGCTATGACATCACCCAACCAGCACCGGTTGAGGATGCGGCATTGGCCACGCAAGTGGCGCGGCAGTTGGTGGGTGATCCTGATCTGGAGATCGGGCTGATCAGCGCCAACACCTGGACGGTGGACAATTGCTTTGCCACGCATATGCAAGCGGGCCGCGTGTTCATCACGGGCGATGCGGCCCACCGGCACCCACCCTCCAACGGGTTGGGGTCCAATACCTCTATTCAGGATGGCTTTAACCTTGCGTGAAAGCTGGCGGCGGTGGTGAAAGGGCAGGCAACGCCCGTCCTGCTGGACAGCTATTCCGCTGAACGCGCGCCGATTGCCAAGCAGATCGTCACCCGTGCCAACCAGTCAATTGGTGAGTTCGGCCCGATCTGTGCTGCCCTTGGCATGGATGGCGGCATGGATCACGCCAAGAGCAAGGCGAACATGGACGCCCGCTGCGACCCCACCCCTGCGGCTGCAGCCCAGCGCGACGCCCTGCATCAGGCCATGGCCTTCAAGAAATACGAATTCGACTGCCACGGGGTCGAGATGAACCAGCGTTATACCCCGGGCGCGGTGGTAACTGATGGGCAGGCGCAACCCGCCCCGAACGCCGATATGGAACTGCACTATCAGCCCATTGCACGGCCCGGCGCGCGCCTGCCGCATGTCTGGGTGTTTGATGCGGCTGGCAAGCGGCATGCGACCCTTGATATGTGCGGGCGCGGGCAATTCACCCTGCTGACCGGTATCGGTGGCGGGGCTTGGGTGGCCGCCGCCAAGGCACAGGCGTCAAAGCGTGGGCTTGCCATCCGCGCCCATGTGATCGGCCCGCGTCAGGGCATGTCGGACCACAGGGGCGATTGGGCGCGCGCATCGGAAATTGCTGACAGCGGCTGCCTGCTCGTGCGCCCTGACCAGCATGTTGCGTGGCGCAGCCCGGCGCTGACCGCTGATCCCGCCGCCGACATTGCGCGGGTTCTGACAACCATCCTTGGCAAGTGAGGCGACCATGACCACCGAAAGCGGCTATTTCACCGAAAGCCTGTCAGACAAGGTTGTAAGCCTGATGGCCGAATTCACCCCCGTCTCTGACCCCGCCGGGGTCAAGGCCGCAGGCTTTGACGGTTGAAAACGCCAAACGATCTTCATTCAGACCGTTTCAATAGTCGCGCATTCAAGCGTCGCGCATCAATCCGTCCGGTCCTGCGCGAACGCATAGATCAGCAGCCCCGCCGCCGTGAACCCCGCCAGAAACAAAAAGATCGCCCCGTATTGTGCCGGGGCTGCCAACCCCGCCCCCGCCGCGTGAATACGCCCCGTCGCCATCTGCACCAGTCCCGCCGCCCCAATGCCGAACAGGTTGATCAGCGTCACCCCCCGCCCCATCAGATGTGCCGGCAAAAACGCCCGGCCATGCGCCATCACCACCGGAAAGGTTGATCCAAACAGCCCCACCGCCGCAATGATCGCAATTGTTGCCCAGCCCCCCGCCTGCGGCACCGCCCACAGCGCCACAAAGCACGCCAGCACCACCAGATTGCCGCCAATCACCACGCCCTTGCGCGTGCCCAGCCAGCGGTCCATCGGGCCATAGGCAAAGTTCCCCGCAATCATCGCCAGCCCCATGAACAGCGTCACCGTGCCGATCCGCGCCGCATCCGCCCCGAACGCATCGGCAAACCACGGCCCCACCCACAGGCCCCGCAAACTCGCCGCCGGGGCATAACACGCCGCCATCATCAGCATCACCGGCCACAGCGCCCGCATGCGCAACAGGTCCAGCAATGATCCCTTTTCGCCCGGCGGCAAACGTACCGGATCACGCACAAAGGCCAGCACCGATGCCGCGATCAGCAGGGTAAATACCGCCATCCCCCAAAGCGTGGCGCGCCAGCCATAGGCCGCCAACGCCCAGGCCAATGGCTTGGTTGCGGCAATGTTGCCAAGGTTGCCCACCGCAATAATACAGGCGGCAAGGGTGGCAAACACCGCCGCCGGGTAAATGCGCGCAAAGATATAATAGCTTGCCATCAGCACCGGCGCGCAGCCCACGCCGATCAGGCCCATCGCCACCTGTATCTGCCCCGCCCCCTCGGCCGTCGCAAACATCGCCACCCCTACAGCGCCAATCGCATGCAGCACCGCCGCCGTCAGGCGCGGGCCGACCCTGTCCAACGCCTCACCAATCGGGATCTGCATCAGGGCAAAGGTGGCAAACCAGATACCCGATGCCGTGGCCAGATCATCGGGCAACAGGCCAAGATCGGCCTGCAACACCGGGCTAAGCACCGCCAGAAACGCCCGGTAGAACTGTGACAGGCCATAGGCCAGCGTCAGGCATGCAATGCCAGCGCGCAATCAGGCCGCCACAGGCATGGCGCGCGCCTCGCGGATTGGCAGGTGAATGATCGCTGAAAACGCGCCCACGCCAATGCCAACCCACCAGACCA
>JAYUZO010000262.1:0-6791 GCA_043751715.1 Rhodobacterales bacterium
CCATTCCGGGCCGGATGACCAGCAGAACACCGATGAACCCAACGCCAATGGCCGTCCATCGGCGCCAGCCCACCTGTTCGCCCAAAAACAGCACCGCCCTCAGCGTAACGGCCAGCGGCATCGCCTGCAAAACCGCCGAAACCGTGGCCAGCGGCACCGATGCAAGCGCTGTGATATAGGCAAAGGTGCCCGCCATTTCACCCGCATTGCGCCACAAAACCGCCGGATGCAGCGCCGCGCGGGTGAACGTGCGCCGCCCGTCCCGTCGCGCCATGATGGCAAACACAATCCAGCCGAACAGGCCCGAAGCGAACAGGATCTGGCCAATGGGGATTCCGCCCGTCGACCATTTGAAGAACATGTCTTCCAGCGCAAAGACGGCCATTGCAATGACCATCAGCACGCTGCCCCGCAGATTATCGCGTTCCACGCTGTCAGACCTTTTTCACCGGCACGCCCAGCAGTTCCAGCCGGTGCCCGATCAGCCGATAGCCCAGCCGCGCGGCAATGCGTTCCTGCAACGCCTCGATATCCGGATCAACGAATTCAATCACAGCACCCGTATTCACATCAATCAGGTGGTCGTGGTGGTCGCGTTCGGCATCTTCGTATCTTGCGCGCCCGTCGCCGAACTCCAGCCGTTCCAGCAGGCCCGCCTCTTCAAACAGCTTGACCGTCCGGTACACCGTTGCCAGTGAAATCTTCGGGTCCACCTTTGCCGCGCGTGCGAACAGCTCTTCGACATCCGGATGGTCATCGGCATCGCCGATCACGCGTGCCACAATGCGGCGTTGGTCGGTCATGCGCAGGCCGCGGGCTGCACAGCGGGCGATGATATCAGTCGTCATGAATGCAGCCCCCGGCGTAGGATGGGCAATATCGCCCATCCTTGCCAGACACTCAATTGTAAATGCGCGGCGCGTCCAGCTGATCATGCAGCCGGTTCACATCTTCATGTGAAAGTTCCAGTGCTGTGGCCAGCTTGTGCAGATATTCCGCCTCGCCCTGTTCATCCAGATTGATCGCCATCAGGGACACCAGATAGGCCTTCTCCTCCATCCCGTTCGGGATTTGCCGCGCCAACCCGTCCAGATCCACGGCCGCCGCGAATTCCGCATTCACAAAGTCGATCTCGGCCTTGGATGCATCACCCATCGCCTCCATCAGCTTGGCCTTTTCAGCTGCGTCCAGATCGCCGTCGCATTTTGCCGCCTGCACCATGCAGCGCAGCAGGACCGCCGCCTCCAGCGTTTCCTCACGCTCGCGCGGTTCGGCCAAGGTGCGTGGCCCCGTGCCAGCCCCGATCGCGCCACCCGCAAGGCCGCCCGCCAGCCCGCCCAGCAAATCACCAAGGCCGCCGCCGCCGCTGCGCCCTGACGTGGCATTGGTCAGCAAATCCTCCAACCCGCCGGCCGGCGCATTCTTGCGCGGGTTTTTCGCTGTTGAACTGCGGCTGCCCGTCGTGGTCCCGATCGGCGTGCCAGTTCCCGCACCTGTGGTACCACGCCCACCGTTCAGGATGCCGTCCATCATGCCTTCCAGACCGCCCCGGTCTGCCCCGCGCCCGTATGGCGTGCCCCGGCCCGGCTGGCGGGTTGGTTGCGCCGCTGCCCCGCCGCTGCCGCCGCCCAATATATCACCCAGCATATCGCCCAGACCGCCGCCACCGCCCGCCGTGCGCGTGCCACTGCCCGACCGGCTGCGCCCCGACATGGATTGCATCCCCTTTGCAATCGCCACACCCACAGCCACGTTCACCAGCGTTTTCAAAAGTCCCATGGCACATCTCCTGACCAAACCAACCGCTACAGGTGAACAACGTGCGCAGCGGGGGGTCAATGTTTATTCAGGGGGAATTCCCCGCATCGGCAGACCTTGACCTTTCGCCCCGCCCGGCGTCACGTCTGTTGGCCTGACAGGAGCCTGCCCCATGCCCCGCAAATCGTCGCTTGATCCCACCGGGGCTGCCGTCCTGCTGGGGGTCACACTGCTGTTTGCGCTCAATCAGGTTGTCATCAAATTCACCAATCAGGGTCTGCAGCCCGTGTTCTTTGCCGGTCTGCGGTCTGTGCTGGCCGTGGGCTTTGTTGTGGCATGGATGCGTTACCGCGGCCTGCCTTTGCAGCTGACCCGCGCGATCCTGCCCGCAGGGCTGCTGATCGGCACCGTATTTGCCGCCGAATTCCTGTTCCTGTTCCTTGCCCTTGATCTGACCACGCTTGGCCGCGCTTCTGTCATTTTCTATTCCATGCCGCTGTGGTTTGCCGTGCTGGCCCATTTCGGCCTTGGCGAACGCATCACCCCCACCAAGGCCATTGGCCTTGGGCTGGCCTTTGCCGGCACCGCCCTTGCGATTCTGTCGCGCGGTGGTGGGGCAGGGCAGGGCACAATGACCGGTGATCTGTGCGCACTGGCCGGGGCCATAGGCTGGGCTGCCACCGCCTATGTCGCGCGCAGGCCTGCCATGGCCGCTGCTGGCCCCGAACGGCAGCTGTTGTGGATGGTGCTGGTGTCTGGCCCGATTCTGCTGATGGCAGCCCCCCTGTTTGGCCCGCTGATCCGCGCATTTGCCATGGTGCATCTGTTCTGGCTGCTGGTGCAGGCCAGCGTTATTGTTGCAGGTGGGTTCATCACATGGTTGTGGCTGCTGTCTACCTATCCCACCGCGACAGTCGCCAGCTTTTCCTTCCTGACCCCGATCTTTTCGCTGCTTTTGGGGGCATTCTTTTTTTCAGAATCGTTGCAGCCTTCCCTCATTTTTGCCGCACTGCTGGTCGGCGCTGGAATCGTGCTTATCAACCGCAGGGTGTAATTGCCCCCAGAATCGTGTCCAGCCTGTGTACAACCTCTTCACACGCGCTTTGAAGCCTGCAGTTTAAGTCAGCCATTCTGCTGGAAAATCGGATCACGGCAATTTCATTGTCCCGTGATCATCCCCAGACCTGTGCACAAGGTTATACAACCCCACCCGTTGTGGCGCAGTGGCACATCCTAGCGCGTCAAGCACAAAATGTGGGGGCAGGTGCTAAAAAACCATTTGCGCGCTGCGGTGATTTGCTTCAATTTGTTCCAGAACCGAATGGCACCACACGATGTTGTGGTTTCGGCGTCAACAAAGGCCAGAACCAACCAAAAGTGGCATGCGTGCCATCGCGTCTTTTGCCGTTCGCAGCGGCAAGGGAAAAGCGCTGGGTCTGGCCTGCCGGACGGTGCGGTACGAGGGACAAGAACCGGGCAAAAGCCCAATATCAAGAAACGGGAGACGGGGCATGAAGATCGAGCGTAAGTTCACGACGGCGCAAGCCGGCGCATACGGCGCGTTGCCGTTCACCACCACAGTGTCAGAAATCCGCAATCCTGACGGTACCATCGTGTTCCGCAACGCGGCCGTCGAAGTGCCCGAAGGCTGGAGCCAGGTCGCATCCGATGTGATCGCCCAGAAATATTTCCGCAAGGCAGGCGTGCCCGCCCGCCTCAAGCGCATCAAGGAAAAGGGCATGCCCGAATTCCTGTGGCGGTCCGTACCTGATGAGGCAGAGCTTGCCAAACTTGCGTTCGAAGACCGTTTTGGCGGTGAAACCTCTGCCAAACAGGTGTTTGACCGGTTGGCAGGCGCCTGGGCCTATTGGGGCTGGAAGGGCGGCTATTTCACCACCGAGGCTGATGCACAGGCCTACTATGACGAGATGCGCTTCATGCTGGCCCGCCAGATGGCAGCGCCGAACAGCCCGCAGTGGTTTAACACCGGCCTGCACTGGGCATACGGCATTGATGGGCCAGGCCAGGGCCACTTTTACGTTGACCACGAATCGGGCAAGCTGACCAAATCCACCTCCGCTTACGAACACCCCCAGCCCCACGCCTGCTTTATCCAGTCCGTCAAGGATGATCTGGTCGGCGATGGCGGCATCATGGACCTGTGGGTGCGTGAGGCCCGCCTGTTCAAATACGGCTCGGGCACCGGCACCAACTTCTCCTCCCTGCGCGGCGAGGGCGAAAAGCTGTCAGGCGGCGGCAAATCATCCGGCCTGATGGGCTTTCTGAAAATCGGTGACCGCGCTGCAGGGGCGATCAAATCCGGCGGCACCACACGGCGCGCCGCCAAGATGGTGATCTGCGATATGGATCACCCCGATGTGGAGGCGTTTATCAACTGGAAGGTCATCGAAGAACAAAAGGTTGCCAGCCTTGTGGCCGGTTCCAAGGCGCACGAAGCGCGCCTGAATGACATCTTTGCCGCGATCAAGGGCTGGGATGGCACAATTGCCGATGCCACCGACGCCACCAGGAACCCCGCCTTGAAAACCGCGATCCGTGCCGCGAAAAAGGCAATGATCCCCGACACCTACACCAACCGCGTGCTGCAATATGCCCGCCAAGGCTTTACCGCCATCGAATTCCCCACCTATGATGTGGACTGGGATTCAGAGGCGTATATTTCGGTCTCCGGCCAGAACTCCAACAACTCGGTCCGCGTGACCGATGCCTTCCTGACCGCCGTCAAGGATGATGCCGATTGGGCGCTGATCCGCCGCACCGATGGCAACGCCGCCAAAACCCTCAAAGCCCGCGATCTGTGGGATCAGGTCGGCCACGCCGCCTGGGCCTGCGCTGACCCCGGCATTCAGTTCCACGATACGGTCAATGCCTGGCACACCTGCCCCGAAGATGGCGCGATCCGCGGATCAAACCCCTGTTCCGAATACATGTTCCTGGATGATACCGCCTGCAACCTTGCCTCCATGAACCTGCTGACCTTCTTCAAGGATGGCCAGTTTGATGCCGATGGCTACATGCATGCCACCCGGCTGTGGACCGTGACACTGGAAATCAGCGTGATGATGGCGCAGTTCCCATCACCCGCCATTGCGCAGAACAGCTTTGATTTCCGCACCCTCGGCCTTGGCTACGCCAACATTGGTGGTCTGTTGATGAACATGGGCCTTGGCTATGACAGCGTCGAAGGCCGCGCGCTGTGCGGTGCCCTGACCGCTCTGATGACCGGCGTGTCCTATGCCACATCCGCTGAGATGGCGCAGGAACTTGGCGCCTTCGCGGGCTATCAGCGCAACGCCCAGCACATGCTGCGCGTCATCCGCAACCACCGCGCCGCCGCCTACAGCAAGACCGCGTATGAAGGCGTCAACGTCGCCCCCGTGCCGCTGGACCACATCAACTGCCCCGACCAAACCCTTGTTACCCTTGCAAGATCCGCTTGGGACGAAGCATTGGCCCTGGGCGAGGCACACGGCTACCGCAACGCACAAACCACCGTCATCGCCCCCACCGGCACCATTGGTCTGGTGATGGATTGCGATACCACCGGCATCGAGCCTGACTTTGCCTTGGTCAAGTTCAAGAAACTTGCCGGTGGCGGGTATTTCAAGATCATCAACCAGTCCGTGCCTGCAGCGCTTGAAAAGCTGGGCTATTCATCCAGCCAGACGGCCGAAATCGTCGCCCATGCCGTGGGCCATGGCAGCCTTGGTCAAGCCCCCGCCATCAACCATACGTCGCTGATCGGCCACGGCTTTGGCCCGCGTGAGATTGAAAAGGTCGAGGCAGCCCTGCCATCCGCCTTTGACATCAAATTCGTGTTCAACCAGTGGACGCTGGGTGAAGACTTTTGCCGCAATACCCTTGGCATTCCCGCCGAGAAACTTGCCGATCCCACGTTTGATCTGCTGCGTCACCTCGGCTTTACCAAAGCCCAGATTGACGCCGCCAATGACCATGTCTGCGGCACGATGACCCTTGAAGGCGCGCCATTCCTGAAAACCGAACACTACAGCGTCTTTGATTGCGCCAACCCCTGCGGCAAAACCGGCAAGCGCTACCTGTCGGTTGACGCACATATCTACATGATGGCCGCCGCGCAGTCGTTCATCTCCGGCGCTATCTCCAAAACCATCAACATGCCCAACAGTGCCACCATCGAAGAAACGCTGGCCGCCTATGAGCTTTCACATTCGCTGGGCATCAAGGCCAACGCGCTGTACCGCGATGGCTCAAAACTCTCGCAACCACTGGCCTCGGCCTTGGTTGAAGATGATGAAGAGGCCGAAGATATCCTGACCAACGGCTCGCAGCAGGAAAAGGCCGTCGTTTTGGCCGAAAAGATCATCGAGCGGATCATCGTCAAGGAAATCGTCCGCAGCAATCGCGAAAAGCTGCCCGAACGCCGCAAGGGCTATACCCAAAAGGCCATCGTCGGCGGCCACAAGGTGTACCTGCGCACCGGCGAATACAAAGACGGCCAACTGGGTGAGATTTTCATCGACATGCACAAGGAAGGTGCGGGTTTCCGCGCCATGATGAACAACTTTGCCATCGCGGTCAGCGTTGGTCTGCAATACGGCGTCCCGCTGGAAGAATTCGTGGAGGCCTTCACCTTCACCCGCTTTGAACCGGCGGGCATGGTGCAGGGCAATGACAGCATCAAGAATGCAACCTCGATCCTGGATTACATCTTCCGCGAACTGGCCGTGTCTTACCTTGACCGCACCGATCTGGCGCATGTCAAACCGGGCGGCACGGCGTTTGATGATCTGGGCCGGGGCGAAGACGAAGGCAAACGCAATATCGCCGAGCCTTCGGAATCATCCGCTTCCAAATCGCTGGAGGTGCTGCGTCAGATCAGCTCCACGGGCTATCTGCGCAAACGCCTGCCGCAGGATCTGGTCGTGCTGCAGGGCGGCATGGGGGCCACGGCGTTTTCAGGCGATGCCAGCACCGCGCTGAACATGCTGATCCCCGAAACCGCCCGCGCCCCAGGCTTTAGTGACAGCGCC
>JAYUZO010000263.1:0-8227 GCA_043751715.1 Rhodobacterales bacterium
CGTGACCCGCAATCCCAGCCCCAGCACCCGGTAGGGTGGATGCCAACCCACCACTTCCAACCCGCGGCAAAACCGCCCATTCCCCCCGATTCGCGCCCAAAGGTTAACGCCCCCGCACCCCACCGGGCGTCGGGGCGGTTTCTGTATCAGGTATGGCCCTTTTCCATACCTTTAACCTCTCATTAACCCGCCCCATTAACACAGCGTTCCCAACGGCTTGCGCGGCCTGCCTCCCGGCCTAAGCCCCCATCCACAATTCCGCCGCCAACCGCCGCTCCCCCACCCCCGTCCCGCCACAAACCGCACACCCCGCGCCCACACATTCCCCACAAGGCGTGATCTGCAACTCCTGCCCCAGCACCCCGCGCCGCACGTCACGCACCAGAAACGGCGAAAAGGGTAAGAATGGCCACCCCCAAATCCAACAGCCGCGTCACCGCCCCCGCCGCCGCATTGGTGTGCAGCGTTGCGGGCATCAGCTGCGCAACCTCGTAAATTCCCATCGTCAAACGCTTGCTGTTACAGCGCGTGCCAGTACACGCCCGCCTCGGGGATGGTGACCCCGCCCCATTCCACTGGCACAGCATTGTAATTGAACCAGAACCGATGCGTGGCCGTATCGCGGCGGCGCAGGCCTTCGGGCAGGGGGTCAAGGTCAAGGCCCGCCTGCGTGGCAAGCGTGGCAAGCATCCGGTCCAGCGTGGCATCATCCGGCCAGCCGCCAAGGTAATGGATACCCCCCGCCCGCAGGATGGCAGGCCAGCCATCGGCAGCGGCCTCTACCACCTCGGCGCTGCCTTCCAGTTTCTCGCGCCAGTGCAGGAACTGTCCGCCATTTGCCAAAGGCACCGGCACATCGGGCGGCAGGCTTTCCACCCGCGCGATCAGGGCATTAAGCCCCGGAAGGTTGGGTGGC
The DNA here is from genome assembly GCA_043751715.1 of Rhodobacterales bacterium. Classification (GTDB taxonomy): domain Bacteria; phylum Pseudomonadota; class Alphaproteobacteria; order Rhodobacterales; family Rhodobacteraceae; genus JAAFHS01. Next base: position 917 of record JAYUZO010000263.1, read on the forward strand.
AGCGGTACGGGGATAGCGAATTCGGCCGTCTTGGCATTGGTGCGCGGGCCGATCAGGGATGTGCCCTTGTAAGCTGCCAGCGCCGTCAGGAATGGTTCTGAAAGCGTTGCCACACCCGGTGCCAGCACCATCTTGTAGACCGACAAGTCAGCCACATCAGGCGGCAGGATATCCACGTTCAGCCCGGCGCGCCGCAGGCCGCGATAGATGTGGAACACCAGCCGGAAATAGCTGAAATCGCGCCCCTGCGGTTGGGTAGCCCAAGCCCATGCACTCGCATAATCAAACACCAGCCCCACATCCCCGTGCGCCGTGCCAGCATCCGGCATCGTTGCCAGTTCCTGCGCCACCTGCCCTGCCTCGGCAAAGGCCTGCGCGGGCGCGCTGTCGGGGCGCAAAAGGCCCGCATGCTGTTGTTCCTGCGCAAAAGGCGCTTGTCGCCAGCGGAAATAGCATACCGTTTCCGCCCCATGGGCAAACGCCTCCCACGCCCAAAGGCGGGCCATGCCGGGCAGGGGGTCAGCGTTCCACGGCGCCCAGTTCACCGGGCCGGGCTGCTGTTCCATGATCCACCAGCGCCCGCGCCCGACAGCGCGGTACAGGTCATGGTGAAACGCCTGAAAATCCGGGTCGCCCTGCCGTACAAAGCGGCGCTTGTGTTCTGGCGGCATCTCCAGCCGGTCGGACAGAAAACCCAAGGGGTAGCTGTCCCATGAGGCGATATCAAGGTCGGCGCCTACGGCGAAATGGTCAAAATCCGTGACATTGCCCATGTAGTTATGCGCGATAGGAGCGGTGGAATGTTTGCGGATGATGGTGGTCTGGATACGGTTGAAGGCGGCAACCTCATCACTCGCGAACCGGCGGAAAGCCATGACATGGGCCGGGTTCGCCTCGGTCACCGTCAGGTTGGGCAGGCCGATGTCGTCAAAGGTCGCATAGTCCATCGACCAGAACACATTGCCCCAAGCGCGGTTCAGCGCATCGGTGGATTGGTAGCGCTGCGCACACCAGTCGCGAAAGGCCGACAGGGCGGCGGGCGAATAGGACAGCACGGTATCATGGCAGGCATATTCGTTATCGGTTTGCCAGGCGGCGACATGCGCGTTGCGGCCATAGCGTTCGGCCATGGCGGTGACGATTTTCGCGCATTCGGCGCGATAGCCCGCATGGCTGAAATCATAATGCCGGCGTGACCCAAAGCCGCGCGTGCGCCCTTGGGCATCGACCGGCAGCATATCGGGGTGCAGGTCCAACATCCAGCGCGGCGGGGTGGCCGTGGGCGTGCCCAGCACCACCTGCAGGCCAGCGCTGCCCAAGGTTTCAATCGCGCGGTCCAGCCAGGCCCAGTCATAGGTGCGAGGCACCGGTTCCATCCGGCCCCAGGCAAATTCACCGATGCGCACCCATGTCAGGCCCAACGCCTTCATGCGGGCAGCGTCTTCGGCCCATTGGGCCTCTGGCCAATGTTCGGGGTAATAACAGACGCCAAGAGTGCGTTTCAGGGCAGGTTCGGTCACAGGATCACCATGGGTTCGGGCACGCCGCGCGCAATGCCCGGCGCGGCAAAGGTCATGCCGGCGTGGGGGTGGGCGGCGCGGTCAGCGGCAGACATGTGCTGCAACGCGGTGGTGCAGAACAGGGTGGAAAGGTCAGGCCCGCCAAACGCTGGGCATGACGTATGCGGCGCGTCAAAGACCACGGTCTGGATCAGCGCACCATCGGGGCCGTAACAGGCCACGCGCCCGGCCCCCCATTGCGCGCACCAAAAGCGCCCCTCGGCATCGCACACCGCGCCATCGGGGTTCAGCCCAAGGGCCGCCAGATCAAGGTAAACCTGCGGCTCACCGCGTGGCCAGCCATCGGCATCAAGGGCCACGCGCATCACCTGCGCCGTCATCGTATCGGTGAAATGTGCCGTGCGCCCATCGGGGGTAAAGCAGATGGCGTTGGGAATGGACAGGCCGCTGTAAAGGCGGCGCAACGACCCGCGAAAGTAGCGCCAGATTGACCCCGCACCCTTTTCCGCCGCCTTGCCCATGGTGCCAATCCAGAACCCGCCATAGGGATCAGCCCGCCCATCATTCGACCGTGTGACAGCATTATCCGCCTCCAGCGGCAGCACGTCGCGCCGCGTGCCGGTTTCCAGATCAAAGCGGAACAGGGCCACTTCGGACGCGATCAATAGCTCGGTCTTGCTTAGCCAGCCCGCAGCCGACACCAGATGCGGAAAATGCCACTCACCCGGCCCTTCAGCCCCGCGTGTCAGCAGGCGCTTTCCCAGAATATCAAACCAATACAGCTGGTTGCGTTTTGGGTGCCACAGCGCACCCTCGCCAAGTTCACATTTTCGGTCATCATGGATCATGCACGCGCAGCCTTGTAGGCGGCCACGATTGCCGTGGCGCGGGTGGCAATATCCTGCACCGAAAGGCCGGGCGTGAACAAGGCCGTGCCGATGCCGAAGCCATCCGCACCGGCCTTGATCCAGTCACCGAAATTCGCAGCCCCCGCCCCGCCCACGGCATAAACCTGCGTGCCTTTGGGCAGCACAGCGCGGATCGCCTTTATGCCATCCGGCCCGATCAAGGATGCTGGGAAAATCTTCAGCCCGTCCGCACCCGCGGCCAATGCCGCAAAGCATTCTGTCGGCGTCATCACGCCGGGCCAGCTCGCCATGCCACGCGCCTTGGTGGCGGCGATGACCGCTGGGTTACAGTTCGGCGATACAATCAGCGTGCCGCCCGCCGCCTGCACCGAAGCCACCTGTTCGACGGCCAGCACCGTACCTGCGCCAATCTCGGCCACCGCGCCAAACTGCGTGGCCATGGCGGCGATTGAGGCAAAGGGATCAGGCGAATTCAGCGGTACTTCAATGCGCGTGATGCCTGCGGCAATCAGCGCGCCTGCGACAGGCAACGCCTGATCCGGGGTCAGGCCGCGCAGGATGGCGATCAGGGGAAGATGGTGGGTCATCGGGCGGCCTCTGGCTGATACAGGCTGGCAAGGCCCGCAAGGGTGCAGGCCGTGGCGGGCAAAAGTCGGGCGGTAATACCTTGGGTTTGCAAGGCACGGGCATAGCTTGCAGCCAACCCTTCCGCCCCGATGATACTGACCGCCTGCCCCAGCCAATAGGGCCGCGCGGCCGACAGCTCAATCCCGATCAGCAGGCCCGACAGCCGCGATCTGGCAGCGGCAGGCGATAGCCCGCCGATCAGCCCTTCGGCCCGCAAGCCAAACAGGCGCGCGGCAATCTTTTCGGGGCGCGACAGGGCATCAGACAGTGCTGCATCAAAGGCCGCATCATCCCAGCCGTCGCTGCCCATGCCATGGCGCAGAACAGATTGGGTGGACAGCAGCGCAAACAATTCTCCCGTCATGAAGGTTTGAAAGCTGACCACCTCACCCGCGCTGATCTGTGCCCATTTCGCATGCGTTCCGGGCAGGCAAAGCACGCCGTCAAAGGCCGGATGCAGGGCCAGTGCGCCGGCAATCTGCGTTTCCTCGCCGCGCATCACATCGGCGGGCGTGGCCTGTTTCAGCCCCGGCGCAATCATCATGCGGATACGCGCATCAGCCGTGGGCACGGTCACAAGTGCTGCCCTGTCCAAGGGTGTGCAGGGCACCGCACGGTAGGGTGCCTCATGCCAGCCTTGCCGCGAACCAACCATGCCGCAGGCCACCACTGGCATCACCCGCGCACCCAACCACGGCCCGATCAGCCGCAGCAGTGCCGCCTCGAACCCATCACGCGCCAGCTTTCCCATGCCTTCGTCGGATTGTGCCTCGGCCAGCACGGCGTCTGCGCCCATGGCCCAGACCCGCAGGTTCGATGTGCCCCAGTCAACCGCAATCCAATTAATGGAGGTCCGGTCAGACGTCATCCTGTTACCACCACGCCACCATCAATCACCATCACCTGCCCCGTCATCATCCGCGATGTGCGCGACGCAAGGAACAGCACGCCACCCACGATATCGGCTTCGGCAATTTCATCTGGAAGCGACTGCCGCGCCAGATGACCCGCCAAGGCCTCGGGCGTTACCCACAACGCGCGCTGCTTTTGCGTCAGCACCCAGCCGGGGGCAAGGGCGTTTACGCGGATACGGTCTGGCCCGAACTCACGCGCCAGCGTGCGGGTCAGGCCGGTGATACCGGCATTGGCCGTGACATAGGGCGCATAACCCGTTGTCGCCATCATGTAGCTGATGGATGAGAAGTTGATGATGGCACCGCCACCATGTGCCTGCATACCGGGGATCACAGCCTTGGCGGCAAAGAAATAAGACTTCAGGTTGATTGCCATAGACCAATCCCAAAACGCCTCATCGGTGTCCAGCGTCGGGTTGCGTTTGTCATTGGCCGCGTTGTTGACCAGCACGGTGATAGGGCCGTGGACGGTGGCGGCGCGGGCCAATGTCGCCTCAAGCGCTGCCACGTCACTGATATCGCAGGGCAGAAACACCGGGCGGTTGCCGGTGGTCTGTTCCATGGCGTCACAAAAGGCCGTGGCATCTGACCGTTGGCAGAAGGCCACCTTTGCACCTTGGCGCAGAAAGGCTTCGGTGATGGCGGCGCCAATGCCCGACCCGCCACCGGTGATGAACACCGACTGGCCCTTCAGATCGGGGAAGGTCGGCAGGTCACGCATGGTGCCGCCCATCGGGCGCACAAGGATTTTCAGAAAAACCTTGGCAAAAATCTTCTGAAGATTTTTGGGTCTGCGGCATCAATGGCTCTCCCGCGTGACGGGCCGTTTGTCATTGCCCACAAGGAAATCAAGATCAGCGCCCTGATGGGCCTGCAGCACATGATCGACATACAGCTTGGCATAACCGCGGGTGTAATGTGCGGCATCCGGTTGCCACACCTTGCGGCGTTCGGCCAGTTCGACATCCGATACCAGCAGTTCCAACACGCCTTGCGCTGCGGAAACCTTGATCCGGTCGCCTGTTTTGACCAAGGCCAGCACACCACCTGCCTGCGCCTCGGGCGACACATGCAGGATCACGGTGCCATAAGCCGTGCCGGACATCCGCGCATCACTGACACGGATCATGTCGCGCACGCCTTTTTTCACAAGGCTGGCGGGGATCGGCATATTGCCCACCTCGGGCATACCCGGATAGCCCTTTGGGCCGCAACCTTTCAGCACCAGAATGGTGTCTGGTGTCACGGGCAGATCATCGCGGTCAATGTTGGCCTTCATGTCTTCGATGGATTCGAATACATGCGCTGCACCTTCGTGTTCCAGCAAGGCCGGGGTGGCGGCCGATGGCTTTACGATCGCCCCGTTGGGCGACAGGTTGCCTTTCAGCACGCGGATTCCAGCCGCCGGTTTTACCGGTGCGTCAAAGGCGTGAATCACGTCACGGTTATAGCATTCGGCGCCGTCGGTGTAGGTGGAAATATCCTTGCCCAACACGGTTTGCGATTTGCGCAGATGCGCACCAAGTTCCTTCAGCACGACCGGCATACCGCCTGCATAGGCGAAATCTTCCATCAGGTATTTGCCCGATGGCATACAGTTCACGAGCAGGGGTATGTCTGACCCGATCTCGAAATCTTTCAGATCAAGTGGTACGCCCACGCGGCCTGCAATGGCCAACAGGTGGACCACCGCATTGGTCGACCCGCCCACGGCAGCGTTGGCAAGGATGGCATTTTCAAACGCGGCTTTGGTCAGGATATGCGATGGGCGCAGGTCTTCCTCAACCATCTCGACAATGCGCTTGCCCGTCAGATGTGCCAGCGCCATGCGGCGCGCATCAACTGCAGGCAGGGCGGCATTGGTGGGCAACGACATACCCATCGCTTCCACCAGGCTCGACATCGTGCTGGCGGTGCCCATGGTCATGCACACGCCTTTGGAGCGGCTCATCCCGGATTCAGCGGCCATGAAATCCTTCAGTGTCATCTCGCCCGCGCGCACGGCTTCTGAAAACTTCCAGACATCCGTGCCTGACCCGATATCCTTGCCCTGCCATTTGCCATTCAGCATCGGGCCGGAAGATACGACAATCGCCGGAATATCCACCGAGGCCGCACCCATCAGTTGCCCCGGCGTGGTCTTGTCACAGCCGCCCAGCAGCACCACACCGTCAATGCCATAAGCGCGGATGCATTCCTCCACGTCCATTGCCAGCAGGTTTCGGAACAGCATGGCGGTGGGTTTCATCTGGGTTTCACCCAGCGAGGTGACGGGGAATTCCACCGGGAAACCGCCCGCCTCCCACACGCCGCGCTTTACACCTTCGGCAAGGTCGCGAAGGCCGGAATTACAGGGGGTCAGTTCCGACCAGGTGTTGCAGATGCCAATGATCGGGCGGCCATCAAAGACGTGGTCAGGGAAGCCCTGATTTTTCATCCATGACCGGTGGATAAACCCATCGCGATCCAGCTTGCCATACCAGGCGCGGTTGCGGCGGGTTGCGTTCCGGGTGGCGTCGGTCATCGGGGCTGGCCTTTGGATTGAGTATTCGGGCAAAGAGAAAACATCACAGGCGCACCCCTTCGACCACCCATAGTGTTGCAGGCCAAGCCACCGGCAGCATCAGGCCCGGCTGCATCAGGCTGGCCCCGGTCAGCGTCAGCGGGCCTGATTTCAGCGCCAAGGGACCACGGCTTTGCGGGGGGCAATCTTCGGGGTTGGTCAGGCTGACGGAATAGCGCGCGGCGGGATCAAGCCCGGTCAGGCGCAGGGGGCGGGGCAGCATTTGCGTGCTGGCCTCGGCTTGCCCGGCAAAGGCCACAAACCGCGCGCCGCCCTTGGCGATCTGGATTTCAGCGGTCACCGCAGGATCGGCTGCATCAAGGCGGTGGATGGTGCCTGCCATCATCCATTGGCGATTGGCTTTGTACCAGGCCGTTATGCGGGTCAGCGTGGTGGTTTCATCATCGGTCAGTTCGCGCAGGTCCATCTCAAACCCCATGTGGCGCTGTGCGGCGATCCAGGCGCGGAATGACATGGGCAGGATACGGCCTGAGGTATGGGATTTGCGTGGGCCGACATGGGCACCGGTGATGGCCGATGGCAGGAAAAGCGCCGCCACATTTTGCATGCGCAGGCGTTCCAGCGCATCATTGCTGTCAGACAGCCAGACGCGGTGGGTACGGGCAAGGATACCTGCATCAATGCGCCCGCCACCGCTTGCGCAGCTTTCAATTTCAACCATCGGGTGGGCCACGCGCAGCCGGTCAAACAGCGCATAGGCGCCAATGGTTTGGTCGGCATCGACGACGGGTAACAGGCGATTATGATCCCATTTGATATAGTCGATGGGGTATTCTGTCAGGATGGCGGAAATCGCC
>JAYUZO010000264.1:0-3072 GCA_043751715.1 Rhodobacterales bacterium
TGCCCATCCTACGCGCCTCGTGTTGTGTAGGATGGGCAATTTGCCCATTTCCCCCGACCAATGATGTGCGGTGTTGTCAGGCGATAATATCCGGGATCAGCTGATCTTCGATCTTCACGATCCGGTCCTTCAGCGCCAGCTTTTGCTTTTTCAGCCGCCGCAGCGTCAGTGGATCGGGCCGCCCGGCGGTTTCCAGCACATGCACCGCTTCATCCAGATCACGGTGTTCGCGCCGCAGCACTTCCAGCCGGATGCGCAGCATTTCCTCAAAATTCAGCTCGGATGGCGCATTCATTGTCACTTGGTTCCACTGGGCAGGCACATGTTCAGCCATTGATATAGTGATTCCCTGCAAAGTGGTGAAGGATTCTTGCGCCGTTTTGTGCCCCCCTTGCGGCATCCGGCGCAGCGCCCCATATTCAACAGGTTGGGTTGCCGTGATCGGGGCCCGTGTACGATTGTCGCTTTTGCATAAAGGGCATGACGGATGACGAAACTGACCTTGGGCGCGCACCCCTTTCTGTTGGGGTTCGAACAGTTGGAACGGCTGGTGGAACGCACCGCCAAGACCGCCTCTGAAGGCTACCCCCCTTTCAACATCGAGGCGACAAGCGAACATACCTACCGCATTACGCTGGCCGTGGCGGGGTTCCGCGATGATGACCTGGCCATCACGGTTGAGGACCGCCAGCTGGTGGTGCGCGGCCGGCAGGCGGATGACAGCGAGGGGCGGGTTTTCTTGCACCGGGGTATTGCCGCGCGGGCGTTTCAGCGCAGTTTTGTGCTGGCAGACGGGGTCGAGGTGGCAGGGGCTGCGATGGAACACGGGCTGTTGCACATTGATCTGCGCCGGTCTGTGCCGGAAACAGTGGTGCAGACGATTGCGATCAAATCAGCGAAAACAAGGGGTTAAGTCATGAATTCGCCGTTTCAATTCCCTGAGGGCCCGAAAATCGTATATGTGCGCGAGGTGGCCGTGCGTGATCTGCCCGACGATCTGCGCGAACAGGCGGGCGATCTGGACGTGATCTATGCGGTGCATGCCGCCAATGGCGACCAACTGGCACTGGTGGCCAACCGCGCCATGGCGTTTCATCTGGCGCGGCAGCATGATGTCACGCCAGTCAGCGTGCATTAGCGGCTAGAACTGCAGATTATACGCCGCGCGCACGCCGAAGATATAGGTCTGGTCGCTGGCAGCTGATGCGTTGGCAGACAGGTTCACCGTAGCCCCGCTATCAAGCGCGATATCGGTGCCAAGGGTGATACGCGGCGCAACATAGCGGATTGTGCCGGTGCCAAGGTTATCTTCATAGCTGCCAAAATCTACTTCAAGCCGGGCAAAGTTTTGCTGCCAGCCGTTGGCAATGCGCCGGTCTTCGGACCGCAGGCTGCCACCAAGGGTAAGGATCGCGGCATTGATATCCTGTATGGCCGACGGCTCTTCCTGTTTTATCGACAGGGACGAATACAGCACATAGGTCATGCCATTGCCCTGCAGCCCTTTGGACAGGGTCACCGATCCGACAATGCTTTCACCGTTGGTGGGCACATTGGCCACGGTGTAATCAGGCTGGCCGAACAGCAAATAGCCGTCCAGATATAACTCACTGCCAAAATCACCGGCAAAATAGGGGCCGACCAGAATTTCGCGCCGGTCTACGCGGGGCGATGCGGGGGCGGTCACGGTGGATTGGCCGAACTGCAGCATGACGCCCAGAAAACTGCCATCAGAAAGGCTGCGGTCAGCGCCCAGCACAAGGGCCTGCATGTTGCCGGAAAAATTGCCGCTGGTCACCTGCGCACCGACAGAGGCGACACCGGTATAGGCATTAGCCGCGCCACTGGTGGACGCGGTAAAGCCGCTGTCACCGGGCGAGGCGCCGTGGTGGCGGCCAAGGAACAGATCGCGCAACAGGGCGGCCTGCCCGCCAAATTCCAATGCCGTGCCGCACAGATATGCACCACCGGATGACTGATCATCGCACACGGTTTCCAGATCATTGGCGTGGGCTGGCAGGGCGAACAGCGTGAAAAGGGTGGCAAATGTGCAGGTTGAAAGGGATTTCAGGGTCATGGAAACCTCCGATACGCAAACGATAAAAGCTGGGCGCATTGCCCTTGAAAGCGATTTTTGGCCGGTCTGTTGCGCCCTTCGGCAATGATGGAAAGAGCTGACATCATCAACATTATGCTGACCGTCGCGTTCCCCTTGGTCAAGCAAGATGTGCCATATTGTGGAGCAAACGGGCGATCCGTGGCGGATTTCCCCTGCTGGAACCTGAATGGCTGCGTTTTTGCAGTACCGAATTTGCTGGCTCAGCGGCAAATCCGCTGCAATCATTTGCTGTGGTCGGTGCAACGAGGGGCATCCACTTGGCACAGCGCAATGGGTATGGTGGGGGGCAAATTGGCCGGCGCTGGCTGATTGCCGGGCTGATCCTGTACAACTGCTTTGTGCCGAACGGCATTGGCCGGGCGTATGGCGCGGTGATGAAGGGTGAGGCGATGCCGGGCAATACAGCCTTGATCCACTCCTATGTGGGTGGCGCAGTGTTTGTCCTTGTGCTGATCTGGTTGATCGTGCGGTTACGGCGGGGTGTGCCGGGGCCGGCGGGGCAGAGGGTGCTGTACCGCCTCGGAGAGGTTGGCCATATTGTGCTGTATGCGCTGATGATTGCGGTGCGCGCACTGGGCGCGATCAGCTGGAATGGCGGGGTAAAGGCGGCGGCAAATCTGCACGAGATCGCGGCGCAGGTGCTGCTGGTGGTGGCGGTGGCGGTGGCGCATGCGGTAGCGGCGCTGTTTCACCAGTATGTGCTGAAAGATCGCCTGCTTTTGCGGATGATGAAGGCGGGGTGACGCCGGCCCCCTGTCGCCCGTTCGTGGCCCCCCACCCCCAGCCCCTCCCCACAGGGGGGGAGGGGAGGCGCTGGTGGCCCCGCCGCGCCAGGTGCCGGACGACGGCCCCCTGGCCGTGCTGATCCGCGCCACCCTGCGCCCGGGCGCGGCGCTGCAATTCTGGAAACGCATGCCCGACATTTCGGGCGCCATCGGCAGCGACCCCGCGGT
>JAYUZO010000265.1:0-3017 GCA_043751715.1 Rhodobacterales bacterium
GCTGTCATCCTGAACCCCGGACGCGGGGCGATCATTGATGATGCGGCACTGCTGACAGCACTTGACAGTGGGCAGGTGGGCCATGCCACGCTGGATGTGTTCCGCATCGAACCCCTGCCAGCCGACCACGCCTATTGGGCACATCCGCACGTGACGGTCACCCCGCATATCGCGGCAGACACGCGGCCCGCCTCTGCGGCACGGGTCATTGCCGAAAATGTGCGGCGGGGTGAGGCTGCAGAACCCCTTCTGCATCTGGTCGACCGCGCGCGGGGGTACTGACACCGCCCCCTGCAGTTTTCTCTTTGCTGAAATACTCATCCCGCCTCTGCAACCCGCGCATCTGGATGGTGTTGCGTGCCCCCCTCCCCCTCTGTGGGGAGGGGATGGGGGTGGGGGGGGAGGGCGAAAGGCATATCGCAGGGGAGCCTGCATGTGGCAGACTGTTTGCACCACCAAGCGTCGGAAATAGGCTGGCTGGAGGCAGCACTGCGTGGAATGCTGGTGGGGCAAGAGGGGGCCATGATGCGGTATGGAACGGGAGTGATCTGCGTGCTGTGTGCCGGGGCGCTATGGTCGCTTATGGGGGTGTTCCTGCGCCAGATTGAAAGCCCTTCGACATGGGCCATCCTGTTCTGGCGGTCTGTGGGCACCATCCCGGCTTTGCTGTTGTTCATTGGCTGGCGTGCCGGGGGCAATCCGTTCCCCATGATCCGGTCTGTCGGCCGGGCCGGTGTGATTGGCGGGTTGTGTCTGGTGGCGGCCTTTGGCGGGTCTATCTATGCGATCCAGTCCACCACGGTTGCCAATGCCGTGTTCCTGTTCACCGCATCACCCTTTGTCGCCGCATTGCTGGGCTGGCTGATCCTGCGTGAAGCCGTGCGCCCGGCCACATGGGCCGCCATGGCGCTTGCCGTGATCGGCATGTTCGTGATGGTGCGTGAAGGGCTGGCCGTGGGGGCCCTGTCTGGCAACATTGCCGCTATCCTGTCAGCGGCGGGGTTTGGCGCCTTTGCCGTGGCACTGCGGTGGGGGCGCGTCGCCGATGCCACACCAATCGCCCTGCTGGGCGCGGTGTTTGCGGCATTCACGGCGGGCGCGGTGCTGATGGTGCAGGGCGTATCACCCGTGATATCCGCACCCGACACCGCCATTGCGCTGTTTATGGGTGCAGGCATTCTGGCCACCGGCATGATCCTGTTTACCTTGGGTGCGCGGGTGCTTCCGGCGGCCGAGGCCACACTGCTGTCGTTGATCGAGGTGATGCTTGCGCCAGTCTGGGTCTGGCTATTCCTGCGCGAAACCGCATCTGCCGGCACGTTTGTCGGCGGGGCGATCATGCTGGTGGCGGTGATGATGAATGCTTTCGCCGGTACACGGGGCGCGCGCATTCAGGGGGTTGCGTCACCCCCCTGACCTGTGAATGAATATGGCGAGCGGGGCAAATGTCCCTGCACCAGGGGGAACACTGCCATGCGGACATATCCGCAACCTGCGACCATCGCGCAATGCTGGCCACGCAAACCGGAATTCGGTGGGGGGCGTGCACGCGGCTGACGGCTGTATGCGCGCGCGTCTGTGTTTTGGCCCGGTGATGGGCCACCCCCAATGACTTATAACAAAAGGCAAGACCATGCCCGGAAATATGACTTTCGATGAACTGAAATCCGCGGTCACACGCGGCGAGATTGATACGGTCGTGGTGGCCGGAATTGACATGCAGGGCCGCCTGATGGGCAAACGCTTTCTGGCGCAGTTCTTTGTGGATGGCGGCTGGGAGGAAACCCACTGCTGCAACTATCTGCTGGCTGTCGACATGGAAATGACGACGGTGCAGGGCTACAAATCATCCAACTGGCAGACCGGGTATGGCGATTACGTTCTGAAACCCGACATGGCCACGCTGCGGCGCGTGCCCTGGCTGCCGGGCACGGCGCTGGTTCTGGGTGATACGCTGGATCACCATCACGAGCCCGTCGCCCATTCACCGCGCGCGATCCTGCAGGCGCAGGTGGCACGCGCCAAAGCGATGGGGTTCAACCCGATGATGGCGACAGAGCTGGAGTTTTACCTGTTCGAAAACTCCTACGAAAACCTGCGCGATGGCGGGCTTTCGGCGTTAAAACCGATCAGCGCCTATAATGAGGATTACCACATCTTCCAGACCACCAAGGAAGAAGACGTCATGCGCGCGATCCGCAACGGGTTGTATGGCGCGGGCATCCCTGTCGAGAATTCAAAGGGTGAGGCGGACGCCGGGCAGGAAGAGGTGAACTATCGCTATTCCGATGCGCTGGATACCGCCGATAACCATGTGATCACCAAGAACGGCATCAAGGAAATCGCCTGGACCAAGGGGCGGTCGGTGACGTTCATGGCCAAGTATGATCATCGCAAGGCAGGATCATCCAGCCATATCCACCAAAGCCTGTGGTCACTGGATGGCAAGCCTGCCTTCATGGACAAGGACGCTGAACACGGCATGTCAGCCTTGATGCGCCACTACATTGCAGGGCAGCTGACCCATGCGCGTGATCTGACGGCGTTTCTGGCGCCCTATGTGAACAGCTACAAACGGTTCACGATTGGCATGTTCGCACCGACCAAGGCGGTATGGAGCGCGGACAACCGCACGGCGGGGTTCCGCGTGTGTGGCACGGGCACGCGGGCGGTGCGGGTGGAATGCCGCATTCCGGGCAGCGATGTGAACCCCTATCTGGCATGTGCTGCCCTGCTTGCGGCGGGGCTGGACGGCATCGAACGCAAGCTGGAGCTGGAGCCGGAAATGAAGGGCGACATGTATTCGGCTGCGGGCATCCGCGAAATTCCGCATAACCTGCGCGAGGCGGCGGCGCTGATGAACGCATCAGCCATGCTGCGGGGTGCGTTCGGGGATGACGTGATTGATCACTATCACCATGCGGCCCAATGGGAGATTTCGGAAACCGACCGCGTGGTCACCGATTTCGAACGTGAACGCCTGCTGGAACGCGCGTAACCCGTAGGGCGGGGTTCAC
>JAYUZO010000266.1:0-13075 GCA_043751715.1 Rhodobacterales bacterium
GGCGCAAAAGCCGATTGCCGAAGCAGCCGAGCGTTGCGCGCAGTTCTATATGAACCACCGCTGGCTGGGCGGCACGCTGACCAACTGGCAGACGGTGTCAAAGTCAATTCAGCGGCTGAAGCAGATTGACGAGTTGATGGCCAATGGCAGCGACGGTCTGACCAAGAAAGAACGTCTTGGCATGGAACGCGATCAGGCCAAACTGCAGGCCAGCCTTGGCGGCATCCGCGAAATGGGTGGCACGCCGGACCTGATTTTCATCATTGACGTTGGCAAAGAAGATCTGGCGATCCTTGAGGCGAAAAAACTGGGCATTCCGGTGGTGGCGATCGTGGATACCAACTGCAGTCCCAAGGGCGTGGATTATGTGATCCCCGGCAATGATGACGCGGCACGTGCCATTGCAATGTACTGCGATCTGATTGCACGCGCGGCATTGGATGGCATGTCGGCCCAGATGGGTGCGGCAGGCGTTGATCTGGGTGCGCTTGAAGCGGCCCCGGTGGAAGAGGCCGTTTCGGCCGACGCTGACGCCTGATCTGGGACGCCTGATCGGGGACGCCTTATCTGGGACGCCTGATCAGGTTGTCACCACTCGGTTACCCGGCGGGGGTATGCCCCGCCGGTGTCATTTCACGGATACCCTGAGGAGACCGATATGACCGTCACCGCACTAATGGTGAAAGAACTGCGCGATTCGACCGGCGCAGGCATGATGGATGCGAAAAGGGCATTGGTGGAAACCAATGGTGATATGGATGCAGCGGTTGATTGGCTGCGCACCAAGGGCCTGGCCAAGGCGGCCAAAAAGGCCGACCGCGTGGCGGCTGAAGGCCTTGTGGGGGTGGCTGTATCTGGCACGCGCGGCGTTGCAATTGAGATCAATTCAGAAACTGACTTTGTTGCCAAGAACGCTGATTTCCAGAAACTGGTGCATGGTGTGACACGCGTCGCCGTGCGGGCAACGGATGTTGAGGCGCTGAAGGCGGCTGATCTGGATGGCCAACCCGTGCTGACCGTTATTCAGGAAGCTGTGGCCACGATTGGTGAAAACCTGAACCTGCGCCGCATGGTGAGCGTTGAGGGTGATCATGTGGCATCTTATGTGCACAACGCGGCGGCCGATGGCATGGGCCGTATTGGCGTGCTGGTGGCGGTGAAGGGTGCAGATGCAGGCTTTGCCAAGCAAGTGGCGATGCATGTGGCGGCGACCAACCCGTTGGCCCTGTCAGAGGCTGATCTGGACGCCGAAGTGGTCGCGCGCGAATTGGCCGTGCAGACCAGCAAGGCGATGGAAGAAAACGCCGCCTCGGCCAAGCCAAAGCCGGATGCGGTGATCCAGAACAACATCATTCCGGGCCGGATGAAGAAGTTCCTCGAAGAAAACACGCTGCTGGGCCAGAAGTTCGTGATGAACCCAGACCTGACGGTGGCCGATGCGGCCAAACAGGCGGGCGTGGAGATCACCGGCTTTGTGCGCCTTGGCGTGGGTGAAGGCATCGAGAAGAAAGAGGAAGATTTCGCAGCCGAAGTGGCCAGGATGGTGCAGGGCTGATCTGATCTGACACTGCCGAAAATGGGCGCTGTGGGCAACCACGGCGCCTCTTTCTTATTTCACGAAGCGTTGGCTGAGCGATTTAGCATTCGGTGACCGAGCGCAGGCGAATTCTGTAAAGAAATCGGTCCGGAATTTTCGAAAATCCCGAGGGCGCGTATGAGAAAAAACCGGTGCGCCATCTGGGGAAGGCAGCGCACCGGTTCAGGCTTGATGATCCCTCGGGGAAGAGGACTGACAAGCAGACACGTGCCCCCGCTATGACCAGAACTGATATAACGGGTGCATGTCCCGGCCATTTTGCGACAACCGGGCGGGATATGGTCTGTGAAAATGCACAGCAGTTACCCAGTGGCAACTGGCCAAAACACACACGGCCACGGCTCCACGCATGTAATTTGACGCATGCCGCCGGGGAAACATAGTCAGGGAATCCCTACCTTGTGGCAGCAGCGCGCAGGCGATGTTCAGATTCTATGGGGGCCGGATCAAAATGAAAGATCAGGTTCATCATCGCGGCCTTGGCGACAGCAGCGGCAGTAGTATCGACATCCAATGCCTCGCGCGCGAGGCGCAGGTGTTTTTCCACCATTGCCGGTGACACGCCCATGATGCAGGCCACGTCTTGCATGGTTTTGCCATCGGCCACCCATTCCAGCACCTCTTTCTGGCGGTGGGTCAAGGCGCGCCGTGCCGAACCGCCAGGCAGGTGGATGATTTTCAGGTGCATCATATGCGCCACGGCCAGCAGTTCGTGTTCATGTCGGCCAAAGATCACATCCACATCAGCATGGGTCAGGTCCTTGTCCGCAATCAGCCCGAGCGCGCCCTTGGCACGGGTGGAGCTTTCGGGAAAGCTGACGGCAATGCCTGCGGCCACGCCCATTTGGGCGTTCTGGCGCACGGCCTCGGCCTCTTCTGGTGAAAGTTTGCCCTCTTCATAGGCCTTTTGCACCCAGGCCCAGGTGCAGGCCCCTTCATTGTTGGCGGCCCAGCGATACACCGGCGTGCGCGCAAAAAAACCGCCACGGAAATACAGCCGGGTATATTCGGCATCGGCGGTGGACAGGAAAATGGCATCATCGGGGTCACCGATGCTGCGGTCATGGCGAAAGCGCGTGTAGCCATAGTTGATGCGCGAAAAGCCAAAGGTGCGGAAATAGCCAACAGACAGGGACCAAACATCCTCAATCCGTTTGGCCGATGCGATACACGAGAGCAGCGGCAGAACCTCTGTCACGCTGGCTTTCCTCCTGAACATGTTATCGTCCCCGATGGGTTACATTAACCTTATGACGCGGGGCCGTATAGTTCCCTTGGGGAAAGGCCGAATATTTTTGCCGGCAAGTCTTTGTGGTGGTCAAACGTCAGGCGCGGGCGCAGGTCCGCAGCAGGTGTTGTGCGGTATCCGCCGGTGAACAGCGCAAAGGGCAGGGGGGTAGCATGGGCGGTTTCGGCATCCACCTCACTGTCACCAATGAACAGGGCATACGGGGTGTGCAGGGCATGGTGGGCGGCGCGCAGGGGGGCGGGGTCCGGCTTGCGGGTGGGCAGCGTATCACCGCCGATGATGACAGGGAAATGGTGGAGCAGGTTGAAATGGGCCAACACGGCACGGGTGGGACGTTCGGGTTTGTTGGTGCAGATCGCCATGGGGTGGCCCGCGCGGGCAAAGGTTTCCAGCATGGTGGCGGTGCCGGGATACAAGCTGGTCAGGGAAAACTGCGTTTCGTAATCAGCAAGGAAGGTGGTTTTCAGACGGTCAAGCTGCGGGCCGTGATCGGGCAGGGCATGGGCGGTCAGGCAGCGGGCCAGCAGAACGCCCACACCATTGCCAATAAACGATCTGATCTGGGCAAAGGTCAGCGCGGGCAGGCCTTCGGTGGCCAGCGCACGGTTTGCGGCGGCGTGAATTTCGGGGGCTGAATCAATCAGCGTGCCGTCCAGATCAAAGATCAGGGCAATGGGATCAGCCAAGTGCGGCGGCCCGCAAGGCACGGATATTTGCACCATAAGGCGCGGGGTTCGCCACCGAGCCGCCCTTGAACACCGATGATCCGGCCACCAGCACATCTGCGCCCGCCTGCACCAACCGGTTTGCATTTTCAGCGGTCACGCCACCATCAATTTCAATGTGAATAGGGCGGTCAGCGATCATGGCACGTAAAGAACGCACCTTATCTATCTGGGATTCAATGAATTTCTGGCCGCCAAAGCCGGGGTTCACTGTCATCACACAGATCAGATCCAGCGTATCCAGCACATAGGGCACGGCATCAATATCCGTGCCGGGATTGATTGCCAGACCAGCCTTTTTTCCTTTAGCGCGAATGGCTTGCAGCGTGCGGTGAATGTGCGGGCCGGATTCTGCATGCACGGTGATGATATCGGCACCCGCAGCGGCAAACGCATCAATGAAAGCGTCCACTGGCGCCACCATCAGATGCACATCCATGACCGTGCGGATATGCGGGCGCAAGGCTGCGCACATCTGCGGGCCAAAGGTGATGTTGGGCACGAAATGGCCATCCATCACATCGACATGCACCCAATCGGCACCCTGGTCCTCAACCGCGCGGCATTCTGCGCCAAAGGCCGCAAAATCTGCGGCAAGAATGGACGGGGCAATTTTAAGTGTGCGATCAAAGGTCATGGCATACTCCGCAAGCTGTAGCAGGCATAAACGGCGCAACACGCAAGGTCTAGTATTGCTTTGCATTACATAATACTGATTATCGGACAAATGGATGTAGGCGATGATCATCCCCGCCGATTGATTTTTATCTTGCCGATGCAAGGCCATGCAGCTTAGTCTGCAGGAATTGGATTTTTGTTCGGCATGGGCGGCATATTTTGACGCCGAAGGTTTTCATGAGGGTATCCACATGGTTTTGAAGCAGGCCGGGAGACTCGGCAAACTGCACACGTCTTTGGGTCCTGATGTTCTGGTTCTGTTGCGTTTGAACGGCACAGACCAGATGAACGGGCTTTTCAACTATCAGGTCGAAGCGCTGTCTGTTGAACGCGGCATAGATTTTGACGCGCTGATCGGAACGCATGCAACGGTCGAAATTGCCACGCGGCATGCAACGCCTTCGTTCTTCGATGGTGTGGTGACGGCGGCAAACTGGGCGGGCGTGGGTGAAAACGGCGACCGGTATAACCTGACGCTGCGGCCCTGGTTCTGGCTGGGCACCAACAAGCGCAATCAAAAGATTTTCCACAACCAGACGGTGGTGGAAATCGTGAAGGCGGTGCTGGCCCCCTATCTGTCGGCGGGTGCAGAGTTGAAGGTGCTGACCACAGCCACCTACCCTGCCGTTGAATATACAGTTCAATACCGCGAAAGCGATTTCACCTTTGTATCCCGGATGCTGGAACGGTTCGGGATCAGCTATCACTTTACGCATGGGTCAGGAAAGCATGCGATGGTGCTGACCGACGGCATTGATGAGCATGAAGATATTGCAGGCGGTGCGCGGGCGTTTATAGGCACGGTCGGCCACCATCAGGCGGAAGAAGAGCATTTCTGGGAATTTCAGCCGGAACGCCGGATCACCACGGGTGCTGTGCGGCTGACGGATTACAACTTCAAAAAGCCGACGGCCGCAATGGAAGTCGACAAGATGGGCGATGCGGCCCATGCCAACGGCCAGATCGAAAGCTTTGACTATCCGGGTGATTATCTGGAACAAAGCGTGGGCAAAGGCGTGGTTGGTCTGCGCACGCGGGCAGAGCGCGGCAATGATGCGCGGGCGCGTGCGGTGGGTGATACGATCAGCCTGTCATCGGGGCTGAAGGTGGCGCTAAAGGGCGAACCGGTGCCGGGGGCCACAGGCCAGACATTTCTGTGCCTGTCTGCGGTGCATGCTTATGTGTCTGACAGCTATGGGTCGGGCGGCGATACCAGCACCGAGTTTTCCTATGCCGGGCGCTATGTGCTGATGCCGGCCACATCCCCCCTTGCGCCGGAACGCAAGACAGTGCCGCCGGTGGTGCAAGGGCCGCAAACGGCGGTGGTGGTAGGTGAGGGCGAGATTGATTGCGACAGCTTCGGGCGGATTCTGGTGAAATTCCACTGGGATCTGGCGGCGGCACATTCGATGCGCTGCCGGGTCAGCCAGATGTGGGCGGGTCAGGGCTGGGGCGGTATGGCCATTCCGCGTATCGGCATGGAAGTGATTGTCGAATTTCTGGAAGGTGATCCTGACAAGCCGGTGGTCACGGGCTGTGTGTACAACGGCAAGAACGGCGCGCCCTATGATTTGCCCGCCAACAAAACACGCACCGTGTGGCGGTCAAACACGCATCAGGGGTCTGGCCATAACGAGATCAGCTTTGAAGATGAAGCGGGCAAGGAAGACCTGTTCTTTCATGCGCAAAAGGATCTGACGCAAAAAGTGCTGAACAACATGTCCAGCAACGTGCAGGCCAACCGCGTGGCAACCATCGGTGCGAATGATACAACGACGGTTACGGGCAGCCATGTGGTGCGGGTGGGCAAGTCGAGTTCGACCACGGTGGGCGGCGGCGGCCCTGCCCTGCTCAAGGCGCTGAAACCGCTGGTGGCGGCGGGTGGCAAAGCCTTTATGGAGGGGGCCAGCAAAGGCGGCGCATCGGGGGCGATTACCGATTTTGCGGGTCAGGTCATTCAGTCTGTCACGGATATGGCCAAGGAAGTGGCGCAGGTGGTGACCAAAGGTGATTTCTTTGGGTCCGGCAGCCACCGGTCAGAGGCGGGTGTTTTGCAGGCCAAGGCCGCTGAATTTGCGGCGGGCCTGTTGGAAAAGGTGATGCCGGACAGCGGCATCAGCACGACGACGATTGAAAAGTTCGCGAGTGTGACAGTGGGTCTGGCCGCGACCGAACAGATCGGCGGGGTCAAGAACACGATGGTGGGGCTGGCCTACAACATTGCTGTGGGCAAGCTGTTCAAGCTGAAGGTGATCGGCAAGATTGATATTCAGGCAGGCGAATCCATTCTGGCACGCACCAAACTGCACACGCTGCATGCCAAGGAAAAATTCGTAATCGCAGGCCCTGGTGGATCAATCACCATTGATAGCAGCGGGATCACGATCAAAACCAGCCATCTGATGGTCAAATCACCCTCGGTTGATTTCCAGTCCGGCAGCCCGGATCAGGTGGAGGCGCTGAAGTCAGACAAGCCATTCGTGCAGGAATGCAAGGGAAAGTAGAATGGCACCGTTGATCACACAACCGTTTCGCGCCAGTGTTCTGGCACATGTGCATGCTGGGGGCAGTCCTGCAAATGAGTGATGCCGCATATATGGCCAAAGCAATGAACGCGGCTGAGGGGCTGCGCAATCTTGGGCATGAGCAAGGCAGGATCGGTAGCCGCGCATGAATTTTCTTGATGCGCCATCGCCTGATCACGAAGCCCTTGTGCAAGGGCTGGCCAATGTATTTTTCAGCCCGGTCGAACCCTATGAATTCGCGCGTGACCCTGATCAGCCCCCCCCCCTGCGGGCCTATGCGCTGATTGATGCGTCGCAAAGCCCGGATATAGCGGTGCTGCTGGAGGCGTTCGATTCGCCGGCGCGCTGCCTGTTTGACGGAGAGGTAGGCGAGGATCTGGGTGAAGTGGCGCCCTGGCTGGTAGAGCTGACGCGGCTGGATGATGCGTGGGATTGGTTCGTGGAAGATGGCTATGGCAAGAACTGGGGCATCTTGCTGCATTCGCGGTTGGAATTGGCGCGGTTCAAGACGCAGTTGAAGCGGTTTCTGAAGATCACGGATGACAAGGGCGACAGCTTTTTCTTCAAATATTACCGGCCGAAACATCTGAATGCCTATCTGCCAGTGTTTGATGACGTGCAGATGGGCAGTTTTATGCAAGGCATCGAGACGATCTTTTGTGAAAGCGACAAAGATCCGAACAAGCTGTTGCAATACCAGCTGAAACCCAAGGGGGGGCTGGCCAGCGTGACGCATGATCTGCGCCGCGTGGGCGAACCGCTGATGCCGCGTGTGCCATCGGAAGAGGACGCGGCGGTCTATCTGCGGGCCATGCGCGAGGGGGCAAAGTGATGCAGTCCGGCGGTGCCATGGCAGCAATCGGCATTGGCGACGGGTGTTCCGTGCCATGAGCGAAGTCTGGTCCACGGCGATGGGAACATGGTGCACCGATCTGGCGGATCTGATGCTGCCATTTGACCGGGTGATTCTGTCGCGGGCGGATCTGGTGTTCATGGGCAGTGGCACGCCGGGGTTTGCCTATGCGGTCAATGACCCCTGCCCTGACGGGTTTTCGCAGGCGCTGAAATCTGACCTGTCGATGGTGACGGCGCATTATCCGCAGGGCGCACATTTGCGGCTTGACCTGTGCAGCTTTCGCACCGGGGCTGCGACGCCGCGTGTGGTGGGCACCAATGGTGCTTTGTGGCTGATGCGGCAGGCCAATCCGCGCGTGTCGGGTGTGATCCGGCGTGGATTGGCCGATAACCGCGACATGTCTTTGTTTTTGTTTCCCTGGCTGCCAATTCCGCCCTGGGCCGAATTCCGTATCTTTATCCGGCAGGGCCAACGGATCGGCGTATCGCAATATCACGCAGATCCGGTCTTTCCGCAGATAGCCCAGCATGAGGCGGCCATTGCAGCGGCGCTTGATACCTTTGTTGCCAGCGCCCTGCCCCGGCTGAAACAGCCTGACACCACGCTGGATGTGCTGGCCGAACCGATGCCGCAGGGCGGGTTCCGCATCCGGCTGGTTGACCTTGCCACCTTTGGTCCGCGCACGGATTGCCTGTTGTTTGCTGCCGAGACGGGGCGCCCATTTGATGGGTCATTGCAGTTTCGCAAGCCCGAGGTCACGCTGACCATGCCCATCCTTAAGGCTGAAGCGGACCAGACCATGCATCCGGCCTCTGCCATGCCAACGCCCCCCGCCTTGCCTACGCCCGCTGCCATGCCAACGCCCCCCGCCCCCGAAGATGATGTCTGGAGGATCTGACCCATGGCAAAACCGGTATCCCTGATCGGCCACAACCATGTCTGCCCGATGGTCGACCCCGGCCCGAAACCACATGTGGGCGGGCCGATTGTGAACCCCGGTCAGGTGTTCGTGCGGGTGAACGGCAAGCCGATGGCGACGGTCGGGGGCACCTGCACCTGTGTCGGGCCGCCTGATACGCTGAACCAGGGGTCATCCATTGTGAAAATCATGGGCAAAGGCGTTGTGCGCATGGGCGATGGCACGGCGCATGGTGGCACGGTGGTGATGGGCGAACCCACAGTGCGGGCGGACTGATTGCTACCGCCCGGTGATCCAGTAATCGGCCACACCGCCAGCCCCTGCCCCACCGGGCATGGCGGTGGCCATGCGGGCGGGTGACGAAACCTGCACCCGGTTGAACCGGAATGATCCGTCAAAATCACCGCCGTTGGCAAAGGTGAACAGGCAGGCGTCCGTCTCGGGCCCAAAGGGATTAAGTTCGATCAACGTGGCACGAAAACCTTTTCCTTGTGGTTCGACAAACACATCGGCCACAACCGATGGCAGGTGCAGACCGGCCAGCAGCACTTCGGAAAAAGATTGCAGCGCGGTCAGGATCGGGCTTTCGTTATAGGTGATGGCCGGAAAGGTTTCGCGGTGCAGGTATTGCGATGCGCCCACGACGCGCCCATCGCGGATGAACATGCGGAATTCAGCCCAATCCGGGATAGTGACCCATGGCCGCAGATGCAGCACCACCGGCTCCGCCATCACCACATGCGCGATACAGGCCTGCCCGATGCGCGGATCATCGCGCGACATGATCTGCAATACCCCACGCGCGCCAAGCGCAGGCGCATTGGAAATTGACCCCGCCTTCCAGCTGCAATAGCCAATCCGCGGCATGACCCCTTCGGGAAACTGCGCCATCACCGTTTCCAGCGTGTCAAGGAAACCCGGAGAGAAATAGCCCTCCGCCCGCCCGTCCATCGCTGCACGAAAGGCCATGCTGAACCCACCAAGAACGTGCGCGTCATGCGCCGACATTTTAATCGACACCATCGGCAACATCAGATCGCGCACCGCATCAGGGTAATGCTCCGGGAATGTCATGCGGATGGCGTGGGGGAAGAACATGTCAGGTCAGGATCAGATCGCGGGCAAGCATTTCGTTGCGTGGCGTGTGCCAGTGTTCTTTACCGATGAAATCCGTAGTATCAAAAAGACCCACAACAAAGTCAGAGAATGTCGGAGCTTGCAGATAAAGGTGCGTTTCGTTGTTCGTGTCACTGCCCCAACTATCGCGAGTAGGAATCCAAAGATAAATCTTTCCAAGGTCTTTGGGACGTAGGGATAAAAGCAGTTGCAAGTTACCCGGATCAGTTCCGATAAAGAACAAATCAGTCGGCGTGCCATCGCCGAAAGTTGATTTTTGCCAAACATCGGCTGCGTAATCCCACGCGTAAAGCGGGTCACAAAACACGGTCTTTTCGTACGAATCCCACACGTCATCTGGGATGGCGACCTCGAAAACATTCGGATAAGGCCTTCCCCCACCGTAGGTTGTCATGAAATTGCGGTAATCCGCCGGCAGACGACGCCCCGTCTGGCTTTCCCAGTGTGTGATCTTGGCTGAACTTTGCGAAAGATCAGGCCATTCTGCGTGCTGAGGCGCGATGATTTGCTGTGTCATTGTCATGTCTTAAAATCCTTCACCATGCACTTTGCCAAACAATGCCGCGCCACCCGTGTGATTGACCCCACCATAGCTGGCCGTATTGATGGAGGACGGCACCAATTGCATGGTCACGCCATTCTCTTTGTGATGCCAAGTATATCCATCGGGGATTTGCCAGTTGGGATCACCGGTGCGGGCCCGCATTGCCTTGTCAGCCGCAGTAAAGTCAGTGGAGTTTCCCTTCATGGGAATGTCGACATCCGCCTTTGAAAACGGTGAGAAGTTTGGAAAGCCATTGGCATAGGTCACAGGCGGACCGCCATCCTTCGGCGTCCAGACCCCATCACCGGGTGTGCCTGACCATGACCCTTTGTTCGGGTCTTTGGGCAAGGTATCGTACTGCGGGCCTTTGGGTGATGGCAATCGGTCAAGACAGGACTTTGTCCCGTTACAACTGACAACGGCCGCATCATAGGCTTCTTTGCGGGCTTTTGCCATGTCTGCCCAATACTTGGCAGCAGTGTCCTTTGTCGTCTGAAAGACACGTCCCATTGCCGTATTGGCGACGTCAACAGCCCGCTTGATATCCAGCAGCCGAACCCCCGCACGCACACCCTTTATGCCGTCAACAACCGGAATAAGGCCAACAGTATCAAAAAAGACATCCGTCCACGTACCGTTCTTCCATGATCGGCCCAACGAAGCAATGTCAGCAACTGTGCCCCATGGTGGCGGCGCCATACCGCCTGCCGCCAACCCACCATCAATCAGAAGATCACCATAACGTTTATTCAAATCCTGAAGCTGCACATAGGCATTGCGCGTTTCAGTGACGTTCACGCCTGCTCTATCGAGGTAACCCGTCATTGCAGGTCTGCCCCAATACCACGATACCAATAGCTGTCATTCGGGTGCATGATCGCATGCACAGCCTGGTCCTTTGGCACGCTGTAAAAGCGGTCTATCTTTTCCGGTCCGGCGATGGTCGGATTCAGTGCCACCTCACGGAAACCGGGTTGTTGCCAGAAATTCGGCCCGATCTTCCACATCAGAATGATGAAATGGGCCTGAGAGGGGAAATCGCTGATGCCACACTGGCGCGCATAGGTGCGGCCATTGATGGTCATTTCACGCAGGCCTTCGGGTGAGACGGTGAAATACGGATCAGGGATGTGCAGCTTCATCACATCTTCTACAAACCATTCGGCAAAGTCTGCGTCATGGGTGACGCCGGACATCATCAGGTCAGAGGAGAACACAGGTTGCATGGCGAGGGGTTACCCAAAACAAAATGGCGGAGATTCTTCAGAGAAACACTGGCAAATTCAATGACATCAGCATCTTGTGCAAACGCACGACTGTCAAGCCGCAGATAAATGAAAATGGTGCACCCGACACGATTCGAACGTGTGGCCTCTGCCTTCGGAGGGCAGCGCTCTATCCAGCTGAGCTACGGGTGCCTGCGCCTGTCTATAACGGCAGGACGCGGCGACGGCAAGCGGTCAGGCGAACAGGTCGTGGCACAACTCCAATGCTGAAATCAGCGCATCAACCTCGGCTGTGGTGTTGTACATGGCAAAGGACGCGCGGCAGGTGGCGCCCACGCCCAGATGTTCCATCAACGGCATGGCGCAATGGGTGCCCGCCCGCACCGCAATGCCGCGTTTGTCCAGAATGGTGGAAATGTCATGCGCATGTGCGGCACCATCCAGCGTAAAGCTGAAAATCGCACCCTTGGTGGCAGAATCGCCCTGCACTTGCAGCCAGTTCAGCCCGGCCAGCCTTTTGCGCGCATAGTCCCGCAAGGCCAACTCGTGCGCCGCGATATTGGCCATGCCAAGGCCCATCATGTAATCCAGTGCCACACCCAGCGCGGTTTGCTGCACTATGCCCGGTGTGCCAGCCTCAAACTTCATCGGCGGGTCATTCCAGGTGACAGCATCGCGCGACACCTCACGGATCATGTCACCACCCCCCAGGAAAGGGCGCATTTCGGCCATGCGGTCAGGGTGAATGAAGATCGCGCCAGAACCGCTTGGTCCGTATAGCTTATGCCCCGTGATGGCATAAAAATCACAGCCCAGATCGGCTACATCAACCGCCATATGCACCGCCGCCTGTGAGCCGTCCACCAGCACCGGCACGCCCTTTGCCCGCGCACCTGCGCAGATCGCCTTTACATCCACCACGCTGCCCAGCACGTTTGACATATGCGTCACCGCCACCAGTTTTGTGCGCGGCCCGATCGCATCAATCATCGCCTGCGGATCAAGATCGCCGTGCGCATCCACATCGACCCATTTCAGCACCACGCCCTGCCGTTCGCGCAAAAAATGCCACGGCACGATATTGGCGTGGTGTTCCAGGATCGATAGCACAATTTCATCACCGGCCTGCATGCGCGGCGCGGCCCAGCCGTAGGATACAAGGTTAATCGCCTCGGTCGTGCCGGTGGTGAACACGATATGTTCGGATGACGGCGCGCCCAGAAAGCGCGCAATGGTGCCGCGCACGGCTTCGTATTTTTCGGTGGCAAGGTTAGATAGGTAGTGCAAGCCCCTGTGAACATTCGCATATTCATGTGCATAGGCGGTGGTCACCGCATCAATAACAACCCTTGGTTTTTGCGCCGAAGCACCATTGTCAAGGTAGACCAGCGGCTTGCCGTTCACCTGCCGTGACAGGATGGGAAAATCAGCGCGCACCTGTGTGATATCAAACATGGCCTAACCCCCGGTGGTGAAAAACAGCTGCATGAAAGGTGCAAGTGCAGCGCCAATCAGAAAAAACAACCCGATCATCACCAGAAACACCCGCAGCGGGCTGGAAAAGCCGTGCAATGCGGTGATGACATGCGTCAGCAACCAGAACATCAGCACAACACCCA
>JAYUZO010000267.1:0-2009 GCA_043751715.1 Rhodobacterales bacterium
CATGTGTCACGGTTAGCATCGGCACGCCCGCAGTGTGATAATCTTCTTTCATGAACAGGGCCAGCGCCCAGAAATGTGGCGGCGTCCACATGAAGATCAGCGCAAACATCAATGCCGATTCCACCGAAACCCCGCCCGTCGCCACGGCCCAGCCGATCATCGGTGGAAACGCACCTGCTGCCCCGCCGATCACAATGTTCTGCGGCGTCGCGCGTTTCAGCCACATCGAATAGACAACGGCGTAGAAAAAGATCGTGAACGCCAACAGCCCGGCCGCCACCATATTTGTCGCCAGCGCCAGCATCACCACCGCAATGCCCGACAAAGCCAGCCCCAGCCCCAACGCCTCGCCCGGCTGTACGCGGCCTGATGGCACGGGGCGGTTCTGCGTGCGGCGCATCACGGCATCGATATCCGCATCCCACCACATGTTCAGCGCACCTGACGCACCCCCACCCAGTGCGATGAACAGAATGGCGATCATGCCGATCACCGGATGCACTGACACGGGCGCGACCAAAAGCCCGACCAGTGCCGTGAACACCACCAGTGACATCACACGTGGCTTTAGCAGGGCGACATAATCACCAAACCCTGCGTCGCCCGTCTGCACTTGTGCCGAAATATCGGTCATGCGCCGCCCCTGTCCTGTGCGTTCAATCGTTCGCCGCAAGGTCTGTGGCAGGCACAGCGTCAGTTTCTGCCAGCAGGAACTGTTCCGGCTGCACAAAATTCGCGCCATCCAGCAGCCCATCGGCCAGCGTTGCCGCCTTGTTGGCCGCCAGCCATTGGTCATACACGTCCTGCGACACCACCTTTACCGTGATCGGCATGTAGGCGTGCATCTGGCCGCACAGTTCTGAACATTGGCCAAAGTAGATGCCTTCCTGTTCCGCCTTGAACCACAGGCTGGCAAGGCGGCCCGGCACACCATCCTGCATCACACCAAAGGCTGGTATTTTCCATGAATGGATCACATCACCACCGGTGATCTGCATAACAACCGTCTTACCCACAGGCACAACGACCGATGTGTCGGTGGCCAACAGGAACTGCTCACGCGCATAGCCTGCTGCAATCAATTGCGCCTCAACCTCGGGCGTCATCATGTTGCTGCCACCTGTCGCCGGTGACCCGATCATGTTGCCGGCATAGGCCAGCGGCTCGGGCGTGTCAGCTGCCGGATCAATAGCTTCATCCACATATTCATAGCCCCAGTACCACTGGAAGCCCGTCACTTTGATCGTCACGTCTGCTGTCGGAATCGTTTGGTCCTTGAACAGAACCGGCAGCGAAAACGCCCCGATGGCCACCAGAATGATGATCGGGATGATCGTCCACGCCACTTCCAGCGGTGAGTTGTGCGTGAATGTGGCCGGTGTCGGGTTGCGCTTGGCGTTGTAGCGGATGATGCACCAGATCAACAGACCAGTCACAAAGACCGAAATCACCGTGATGATGATCAAAAGGAAATTGTCCAGCCAGTGCTGATCAGCCGCAAACTGCGTAGCGGGCGGTTGAAAACCCATCTTTTCCGGCAACGGCTGGCCCAGAATTTCCAGCCCCTGCGCAAAGCTGGCGCCCGCTGTCAGGAAAAGTGCTGCACACGTTGCCTGAATTGCCGTCAGAATTTTCATGGTCATGTCCCGTCGCGTTGCGCTGCGTCTTGCCGGGTGTCGCAGAGCCGCCAGTGCTGCCCAGAACCCCCTTGTGTATGACGTCCCTAAAACCATATCAGGCCATGTTCCACAAGCAAAACCGTTGCGGCATTTGCGCGCCGCTTATCGCCCTGCATGAATAGCCGCTTATCGCCCTGCATGAATAAAAGTCGCCCCCAAAGATCGAAAGCTGCCATGGCCTTTGTGAAAATCACCGCCATCATCATCTGTGCGGGCTATTTGCTGGTCTGCATGGCGATGTACGCGTTCCAGCGTCAGTTGCAGTATTTTCCGAGCCAGCGGAACCCTGCGCCACAGGCGGTTGGGCTGTCTGGTGTGTCGGCCGTGCAG
>JAYUZO010000268.1:0-2709 GCA_043751715.1 Rhodobacterales bacterium
CAGGCGACATCGCCGGGGTGCAGGGGGGATTCGTGATTTTCGACCAGAACACCGGTGCCGGACAGGACATAGACCATCTCATCTTCGGCCTCATGCCAGTGGCGGTGGCCCGAACGGGAACCCGGGGGCAATTCCTCAATAAACGCCCCAAACTGGGATAGCCCACCGGGATCAGACAGCACCTGATAGTTGTAAGGGCCGGGATGTTCGGCAATGATCGGGTGGGTGTAGGCAGGCGCGGGGATGACCGCTGGCAAGGTGCGCGTGGCGGCTGACAGCACACGCAGGCCGGGACCTGCGGGGTCAAAGGCTGTGCCCCAGACGGCGGGCAGGTTCAAAAGGTGCAGGGGCAAATCGCCCGTCCGCAGGATGCTGCCATTGGCGGTTTCCACCTGCCAGCTTGTGTCACCGTTGATCTGTTTGTCACCGCTATCGGGGTAGTGGCAGATGTCCTGCGCCACACGGCTGCCAATGATCAGATAGGTGCAGGGCAGCGCGCCATCATTCACCAGATGATGCGCATTGGGGCAGCCGTGCGGCCAGCATCCGGCATCGCCGGCTTGCAACAGGTGTGCGCCGTCGTCATCATTCAGCGTAGCCGTGCCTGACAGGATCAGGGCAAATTCGTCTTCCGCCGTGTGCCAGTGCCGGTCAGATGATGCCGCCCCCGGCATCAGCACATCAACATAGGCACCAAATTGCGTGATCCCGCCGCCCCTGGACCAATAGGTGAGGGTGCCACCATCGGCCGCCTCATCCCGTGGTACTGTGCCGGGGTCAACCTTCATCTTGCCCCCTGTCTGCTGGGTGCTGACCTGCATCGAAGCCCGTCATGGCATTATCCACGCGCGGCATCTGGATGGGCCATTGCATGTTTGAAATCGAACTGGTGATTGCCGCTGCACACCAGATATTGCCGATCAGCCGCAATGTCATGTGTGACCGGAACGGCGGGATGATGCGGTGCGCGCCCGCAATGACATGCGAAACATAGCGCCCGGAGATCAGCGTATCCCCCAGATCAACCGCCGTTTCAACAAGGCGGATATACTGCGTCACCCGTTGGAATTTCAGCATGTCGTGAAAACTGTCAAAGCCTGCGCGCAGCTTTTCCTCGGTATCCACCACCATGGTCGTGGTTTCTGTCACCAGCGTAAAGGGCATGGCCACATGGGCGCTGTAGGTACCCCAATCGCCCGTCAGCACGGCTGTGCTCAGGTCATCCAGATAGGATTGCATGATCGTCATGGCTGGCATTCAGGGCGCCCCGCGTGTCATGCCGGGGCCGTATAGGGGCGGCCGTCCCAGTGGGTAAAGGTGGCCTTGCCGCCCTGCATGGCCACCATCAGATCAACGTCGGAATAGGTGGCAACCTCGGACGCCGCCTTGGTGCCCACCACCAAAAACCGCGCCTCGGCCCCGGTGTGGTTCACAAAGCAATGCCCGTCCGGCACGCCCGCCGGAAAGGCCGCGCAATCCCCCGCCTGCATCAGGGTTTCGCCCGCATCCGTCAGCATGGTGCAGGCCCCCTGTGTGACCATGACGAATTCATCTTCATGCAGATGCCAGTGCCGCATGGATGATTTCGCCCCCGGCGCAAGGATCACCAGATTGACGCCAAACTGCGTCATCCCGCCCGCATCACCAAGGCGCAGGCTGCTGCGGCCTGCCACCTGCGCATCATAGGGCGCGGGGTAGATCGTGCCGGTTTTGACAGGCACCGATGCAAGGTCGATCTTCATCACACCCTCTCGATAATGGTCGCAGCCCCCATGCCCGATGCGATGCACAGGGTTGCCAGACCCATGCCCTTGCCCGTGCGTTCCAATTCATCCAGCAGGGTGCCAATGATGATGGCCCCGGTGGCCCCCAGCGGGTGGCCCATGGCGATGGACCCGCCGTTCGGGTTGACGCGTGATGGGTCCACATCAAACGCCTGCATAAAGCGCAACACCACGCTCGCGAACGCCTCATTCACCTCAAACAGGTCAATATCGCTGATCGCCATGCCGGCATCGCGCAGGATCTTTTCGGTGGCGGGCACCGGGCCTGTCAGCATGATGGTGGGGTCTGTGCCGATCTTGCAGGTGGCGCGGATGATGGCGCGGGGTTTCAACCCATGCGCGATGCCAAACTCTTTTGACCCGATCAGAATGGCTGCCGCACCATCGACGATGCCCGATGAATTGCCCGCGTGGTGAATATGGTTAATGCGTTCCAGATGCGGATATTTCATCATGGCGATCTTGTCGAAACCGGGCATCACCTCGCCCATATCCTTAAAGCTGGCTTTCAGCGCCCCCAGCGATTGCATGTCTGTGGCCGGACGCATGAATTCGTCATGGGCCAGAATGGGCAGGCCGTTCTGATCATGAATGGTGATGACCGATTTGGCAAAGCGGTTGTCGGCCCATGCCGCAGCGGCGCGTTTCTGCGATTCCACGGCCAATGCATCGGCCATATCGCGCGTGAACCCGTATTCGGTGGCAATGATATCGGCCGAAATGCCCTGCGGCACGAAATAGGTTTTCATTGCCAGCGCCGGATCAACGGCAATCGCCGCGCCATCGCTGCCCATGGCCACCCGGCCCATCATTTCGACCCCGCCCGCGATATAGGCATGGCCTGCCCCACCGCGCACCTGATTGGCGGCAAGGTTCACCGCCTCCATGCCGCTGGCACAGAACCGGTTGATCGCCAGACCGGGAA
>JAYUZO010000269.1:0-6283 GCA_043751715.1 Rhodobacterales bacterium
TGCGGCCTAGCTGATCGGCAAAGATGCCGGCCCAGACCTCTTCGGTGTCGGCAAGGTTGACGGAGACGAATTCGGCGGCAGAGGCATCTTCGGCTGACAACTCGCGCGGGGCGGTTTGCTGCGCGCCGGGATCATTCAGCAAGCCTGAGACATCAATGCCAAAGAACCAGCCGATCAGCAGCACGGCAATCAGGCCCACGCCGCCAATGCCACCGGCACGCGCGCCACCGCCGCCGCCACTGGCCCTGCGGTCTTCGATATTATTGCTGCCCCTGCGCCCGCGCCACTGCATATGCCCTACCCCTTTACACCTAGCCACGCGGACAGATTAGCGGTGGATCGTGCCGTACCCAAGGGGAAATGCGTCGGCCATGCCGCTTTGCGGTGTGGTGCCCTTTTCCTTTGCCGGGTGGCGGGGTAAGCCTGCACAAAACAAAAGGTGCGCCATGACCCAACGCTATCTGATTGCCTTTGCGACGCTTGGATCGGCGGGCCTTTTGCTGGGGGCGTGGGCGTTTGAGCTTTTCGGCGGGCTGGTGCCGTGCCCGCTGTGTCTGCAACAGCGCACACCACATTATCTGGCGGTTGCCATCGGGGCGGTGGCACTGTGCGCGATTTATCTGCACAGGGGGGGCCTGACCCGTATTCTGGCGGCTTTCGGCGCGCTTGCAGCCTTGGCCACGGCGGGGCTGGGGATCTATCACACGGGCGTTGAACGGTTGTGGTGGGCGGGGCCGGATACCTGTGCTGCGGGCGGTGATATTGGTGCCTTGTCATCCGAGGATCTGCTGAACCAGATCCTGGCGGCCCCGGTGATCCGCTGCACGGATGTGCAATGGGAGATGTTGGGGCTGTCGATGGCCAGTTGGAATGCGGTGGCGTCATTGGGGCTGGCGGTGATCTGGGTGATGGCGGTGCGCGCAAAAGATTAGGGGCTGCCGCCCCTCTGGCCCTGCGGGCCATTCACCCTGCGGATATTTTTACAAAGATGAATGGCCAAGCAGGCGGGCATGTTCCTGCAGGGCAAAGCGGTCTGTCATGCCGGCGACGTAATCTGCAACGATGCGGGCCAAGGTGATTTCATCGGCGGCGGCGGCGATGTCATCGCGCCATTCCTGCGGCAAAAGGTCAGGCTGGGCCATGAACAAGGGGAACAGGCCGTTGACCACGGCGGTGACGCGGGCACGTTCGGCCATGACCGATGGCGCGCGGTACATGCGGGTAAACAGGAAGGACCGGATGGCCTTCAACTCCTGAAACAGCGGTTTGGAAAAGCGGATGATGGTGGTGCCCATGGCGCGGATATCATCCACGGACCGGGGGTTGGCGGCGGTCAGGCGCCCTTGGGCCACGGCGATCACATCTTCGACCATGCGGCCAAACACGCGGCGCAACGCCTCGTGCCGCCGTCGCATCGGATCAAGGCCGGGGTAAAGCGCGTCAACCTCGGCAAATGCCGGGCCGGTGACGGGCAGGTCCATCAGGTCAGCCTCGGAAAACAGGCCAGAGCGCAGGCCATCATGCAGATCGTGGTGGGAATAGGCGACATCATCGGCGATGGCGGCCACCTGTGCTTCGGCGCTTGCAAAGGTATCAAGGCCAAGGTCCCATTCGGCATTCACCTCGGCCAATGCATAGGGCAAGGGCCCTGCGTGCTTTTCATCGGCCTGCGGGCCGGTGACCGGGCCGTTATGTTTGGCGATGCCTTCCAGGCATTCCCACGTCAGGTTCAGCCCATCAAAATCCGCATAGTGCCGCTCCAGCCGCGTGACGATGCGCAGGGCCTGGGCGTTGTGATCAAACCCACCGTAGGGGGCCATCAGCGCACCAAGCGCATCTTCGCCGGTGTGGCCAAAGGGCGTGTGGCCAAGATCATGCGCCAGGGCAATCGCCTCGGCCAGATCGGTGTTCAGGCCCAGAACGCCTGCAATGGTGCGGGCGACCTGCGCCACCTCAATACTGTGGGTCAGGCGGGTGCGGTAATAATCACCCTCGTGTTCAACAAACACCTGCGTCTTGTGCTTCAGCCTGCGGAAGGCCGAGGAATGGATGATCCGGTCCCGGTCACGCTGAAAGGGTGATCGGAAGGATGACATGCGTTCGGCATGCAGGCGCCCGTGCGAGGCATCGGGCTGGCAGGCATAGGGGGCAAGCATCGGGACCCATGGGTTGTTATGTGCTGGGGGCCAGCTTATATTCAGGTTTCACCGTTGCCCACTGGGGTGTTCCATGAACCTGACCTTGCCACCACGCGTGACCGACCGTGCCTTTGCCCGGTTGGCCGAAATTGCCACCCTGACCGGGCAGGCGCGCGCCTTGCGGGTGGGTGTGGATGGCGGGGGTTGTTCGGGATTTCAGTATGATATCCGGCTGGATGATCTGGCCGAGGGCGATCTGGTGCTGGAAAAGGATGGCCAGCGCGTGCTGGTGGACAGCATATCGCTGCCATTTCTGGAAAACGCGGTGATTGATTTCACCGAAGAGCTGATCGGCGCGCGGTTTGTCATTCAGAACCCGAATGCATCATCCTCCTGCGGCTGCGGCACATCATTTTCGATGTGACGGCAGCGGCAAGCCGCTGATTTTTCAGCTCTGCCCCCCTCGCCTTGGCAGGGTTGCGGCCTAGATCGACATGCAAGAAACCGTCGGGACTGATCGCCATGACCACCATTCTGATCCTTGGGTCCGGCCCGAATGCAACTCTTGCCCAAGGGTGGGATCGTGCGCCGTTTGACCATATCCTTGCCATCAACAACGCGTGGCGTGTGCGCACCGACTGGGATGCGCTGATCTATCCGCATGATTTTCCGCCCCACCGCCGCCCGGTGCCGCGTGCAGGGCAAACGCTGGTGACCGAAGATGATTTCGTGCCGGCGCAAAATGCCTTTGGCGGATTTGTCTATGCCGGGGGCACCATGGCCTTTACCGCCGCCTATTGGGCGCTTTATGCGCACCGGCCACGGATGATTGCCGTGATGGGCTGTGACATGCACTACCCCACCGGCCGCGCGACGCATTTCTATGGCACGGGTGCGGCAGACCCGCTGCGCGCCGACATCACGCTGCAATCGCTGGAGGCCAAGGCCGCGCGGTTAATGGTGCTGGCGGCAATGCAGGGCTGTGCCGTGGTCAACCTGTCGATCGCGGGGCCGACGCGGCTGATTTACCCGCGCGTAGGGCTGAATGGGCTGGACAGGCTGGAACCCCTGCCGTTTGACGCAAATGTGGCGGATCTTGCTTTGGCCGAGGAAACGGCACTGGGCTATGTGGTGCCATCGGGGCGGTATTGGGAACAGGCCGACCGGTTTGATGCAGGCGCGCTGCGCCGCGTTGATGCGCTGTGGCTGCAGGCGGCGGCGGCGGACCGGCGCCTTTCGGCGTAACATCAGGGCCGCAGCACCCACCCGCGCACCGGGTATGTGCCATTCAGGCTGATCCATTGGGGTGTGCCGGAAAACGGATGCGCCGTGGTGCCGGGGGACTGGGCGTGCAGGGTCAGCGTAGTGGCGGTGCCAATGGGTTGACCGATTTCCACAGGGGCCGATCCTTGGGTGGTGGCAAGGCCGGAGATCACCACCTGCGCACCATCACAGGCCAGAATGACATAGGGGCCAAGCCGGGCATCAGTGCCCTGCGCAAGGGTGGGACCTGCGCAGGGGGCCAGCACGGGCTGCGGGGTGATCAGCGGCCGTCCCATGGTATCCACCGGCTGCAGGGTGGCAGCATGCGCGGTGCCCAGCCAGCCTGACAGGCTGGGGCTGGCCGGGTCCAGCACGCTGCGGTGGCGGTTGATGATGGCACGCGCGCCGCCTTGGGTGATGGCGGCAGCGGTGGCAAACGGCATGGCCAGATCCAGCGTGGTAGCGGGGCGCAGGCGCGCGGTGACAAGGCCCGCAGCGGCAATGCCGGCGACAAGGGCGGTGGCTGTGGCCAGCAGACCGGGCCAGATGCGGGGATTGCGGCGGTCAGGCGCACGGCGGCGGCCAAACAGCAGGGCGAGCACCAACAGGATCAGCAGGCCAAGGGGCGCATAGGCGCTTGGCCAGACCCATGCAAACAGCAGGATCATGGTCAGAACCAGTGCGATGGTCATTGCGGCATGGGCGGCGCGCGCACGCCCCGGCATGGGCAGGATGGCCAGCCACAGGATCAACAGAATGGGCAAGGTCAGTTGCAAATAGGGCATGCGGGCTCCGATCACGGCCAGCTTTGGCATGCCCAAAGCCCAAGGGCAGCCGCCGCTCTTGTGCATCGGCGGTGCTGCGCCCTAAGGTGGCGAGCATTTAGGCGGGGATACGCGCATGAAACTGGCAACCTATAACATCAACGGCATCAAGGCACGGATCGAGGCGCTGCCAAGGTGGCTGGAGGCGGCGAAACCGGATGTGGTGTGCCTGCAGGAAATCAAATCGGTGGATGAAGGTTTCCCGCGCGAGATGTTTCAGGATATGGGCTATGTCGTTGAAACCCATGGGCAAAAGGGGTTTAATGGCGTGGCGATCCTGTCGCGCCTGCCGCTCGAGGATGTGGTGCGCGGCCTGCCGGGGGATACCACGGATGAGCAGGCAAGGTGGATCGAGGCGACGGTGATGGGGGCTGTGCCGATCCGCGTCTGCGGGCTGTATCTGCCCAATGGCAATCCGGCACCGGGGCCGAAATATGACTATAAGCTGGCATGGATGGCACGGATGGAGGCGCGGGTGGCAGCCCTGCTGGCACTAGAAGAACCCTTCGTATGCCTTGGGGATTACAACGTTATTCCGCAGGCGATGGATGCGGCAAAGCCTGCGGCATGGGTTGAGGATGCGCTGTACCTGCCCGCCACGCGGGCGGCATACCGGCGAATTCTGAACCTTGGGATGCTTGATGCCTTCCGCGCGCGCGTGCCGGGGCCGGGGCATTATTCATTCTGGGATTATCAGGCGAATGCATGGGAGCGGAACAACGGCATCCGCATTGACCATCTGCTGCTATCACCCCAAGCGGCAGACCTGTTGTGCGACGTGCAGATCGACAGCGAGGTGCGCGCGGGTGACAAGCCAAGTGACCATGTGCCGGTCTGGGTAGAGCTTGCGGCGTAGGATGGGCAATATTGCCCATCCTACTTGACCTCAGTTCACGTTCAGCCGCGTCCAGTAATCTCGTCTGTGCAGAGAGTTATAACGGGCAATCGTTGGCGTTGGTGGCAGCAGGGGAGAGCCTGTGGTGCTTGATATTTAGGCGACATTGAAAGGGCGGGGTCAGGGCTGGTGAATGATGAGATGCGGGGGAAGATGATGGGTGGTCTGAACGGAACAAAGGAGAATGCATGATGCCGTGGTATCTTGATGAACTTGGCCGCACCGGTGAGCCCGACTGGTATTTTGAGGATCGGGAAAGTTTGCCGAAAACGGTCAGCCTTCCAGCGACAATCCCGGATGCATCGCTGTGGCCATTGCAGATCCGGTTACGCAAAGCGCGCAAAACGCTGCCGCATTTTACCGTTGGGCCTTCTGTTCGCGTTATTGTTGTCAGCAAAACCTTCAAGGACCTTGTTGAGGCATGGGATCCTGTGCCGCACTACTTTATCCCGCTGGATATCCGTCAACCGGATGGCACCCTGTGGGATGGTGAAGCGCGTTTCATGTTCAAGATGGGAACGTTCGTTGAAAACGGCATCATTGCTGAAAAGTCAGAAGTGGCGCCAAGTTTCCGGCAAGGCAAGCTAACAGGCTACCTACCAACTAGTCAGGCGCCGCGCCTGATGTGGCGCGCTGACGCCGTCAAGGGCCGCCACCTTTGGGCTGATGCGCTTTTCTCACATGCAAATGTTGTGTCTGATGAATTCTATGCTGTGCTGAAGAAGCAAAAGATTGGCAGTTTTCTGGCGATTGAAAGCCGGGTTGAGGCATAGGCGGGGCCTTTGGTGCTTGATATAAGAACGACCTTGCAAAGGCGGGGTCAGGGCTGGTGGACGTGGAGATGCGGGGAAAGATGATGACGGCGAAGGGCGAGACGCCGAAACTGGGGCAGAATTGATGGCGCATATTTTCCAAGAGATTATTGGCGATGGTTTTATTCCGAAAGTGACGGTGCTCGACGATGATCGCAAGGCAGAGCGATTGGCTTTCTCACGCGCGCATCAAGGTAAAGGCATGCTGGGCGGTGTTCGGTTCCCGCCCGAGCTCGTACCGCGCCGCTTTGTGATCGAAGGCAAGCGGATGCCAGCGCGTGGGGTCTTTGAATGTGTCGTGGCACTTGCCGTCGATGACCGATTTGTTGATGCCGTTGAGGCGTTGACGCC
>JAYUZO010000270.1:0-1533 GCA_043751715.1 Rhodobacterales bacterium
CGAAAGCTATGCACCGGGTGCAGGAACGTCAAGGGATAGTGCACGAAGCAGCGCCGCACTCACGATATCGGGATCAAGCTGCAACAGATCGGCGGTCCGGGTCCACAAAATGGCGGTATCAATACGCTTGTCCGGGTAAATCTGCGCCAGCGCCGCCGCATAAGCGCCCATCTGGCGCAAGATACCTTCGGGCACATCCGCCGCCCCCCGCGGCACAACGCGGTTGGATTTGAAATCCACCGCCAGCACAAAATCCGCCCCAATCACCAGCCGGTCAATGCTGCCAACCATCCGCCGCCCATGCAGTTCAGCCGTCACCAGCACCTCGGCCAGCGTACCCGGCGCGAACAGTGCCGGGTGGCGTTCCAGCACCCTGCGCGCCTCTGTCAACAGATCATCCGCATGCAAGGCCGCAGCAATCGCCGCCCAGTCCGCTGGCGCATGTGCAGGCAAATGTTCCAGCAGCACATGCAACCGCCCCCCCCGCGCCATCGCAATATCCACATCCTGCCCCGCCTCCCCCGGCAGCGCCTTTGCCCCCCCCAGGTCTGACGGGCTGATCGGCCCAGGCCGTTCAACCGGTTGAACAACAACGGTTTTCGTCCAGTCCGGCAGCACGGCATCAGCAGCCTTAGGCACCTGCACCGCGCCATTGGCCGGCCAGATTCCAAACGCATGCACCAGTTCACCCGCCGGTCCCAGCGTTGCCCCAACCCGCGCCATACCCTCACTGATCCTGACGTGCCAGCACTGGCTTTTATCGCTGATCCTGCCCGCAGCCCCAACCACCAGCAGGCTTTGCGCCCGCGTCATCGCCACATACAACAGCCGGTCATCCTCTGCTGCCCGCATGTCTTTGCGACGTGCCTTTTCCATCCGCACCACATCCGGGCTGTCAGCACCTGTCGTCGCCCAGATCACCTGTTGTTCCGGCGGCCCGTTTGCACCCGGCCCCTGTGCCTCGGGCGCAAGCGCGATCACCTCATCACGGTCACGCGTGTTCTGATCCGCCGTGTCCGGCAAGATCACAACCGGTGCTTCCAGCCCCTTGGCCCCGTGCACCGTCATCACCCTGATCTGCCCGCCATCCGTTTCCATCTGCCGTTTGACCTGCACATCACCCGCATCCAGCCAACACAAAAACCCTGTAATACTCGGCACTTCCGCTGCCTCATAGGCCAAGGCCTGCGTCAGCAATTCGTCAATCGCATCTTCCGCCTCTTGCCCCAGCCGCGCCACCAGTCGCAGCCGCCCGCCGTGCCGCGTCAGCGCCCGTTCCATCAGGTCATAGGGGCGCAGAAAATCGACCACGCTGTGCAGATCATCCAGCATGTCAAACACTGCAGCATAGCGCGCCGCCTGTTTCTTCAGCTCCAGCCACAGACTGCCCTCGCGCCCCTGCGCCAGCCGGTACAGACCATCTTCCGACACCCCACCAAGGGGTGACCGCAGCACGATAGCCAGCGCAAGATCATCTGTATCCGTCGCCAGAAACGACAGCAGCGCCACCAGATCCTTTACCGCCAGTTCCTG
>JAYUZO010000271.1:0-7254 GCA_043751715.1 Rhodobacterales bacterium
GCAGATGCGGCGGGCACGGCTGTACCGACCTTTGCCGGCACCCATGCGGCCAACGCCGCTATCGTGGGGGCCGCCACCGATGCGATCACGGAATTCTTCAATTCCGACATGACCGCAGCTGACGGGGCAAACGCCCTTGCCGATGCCATTCTGGCGGCAAAGTAAACATCAGCGCAGGCGGTTCATGTGGCCGCCTGCACCCCCACCTTCAGACAGGAACACGGGCCATGGGCTTTCTTGATATTTCCAACGTCACCAAATCCTATGGCGCGGTCGAGGTGTTGCACCGCGTAGACATCGAAGTGCAGGAGGGCGAATTTCTGGTGCTGGTCGGCCCATCGGGATGTGGCAAGTCTACGCTGCTGAACATGATCGCAGGGCTGGAGGCGATCAGTTCGGGCGATATTTCGATCAAGGGGCGCGTGGTCAA
The DNA here is from genome assembly GCA_043751715.1 of Rhodobacterales bacterium. Classification (GTDB taxonomy): domain Bacteria; phylum Pseudomonadota; class Alphaproteobacteria; order Rhodobacterales; family Rhodobacteraceae; genus JAAFHS01. The sequence goes on from JAYUZO010000271.1 coordinate 431, forward strand.
CGGCGTGCATCCGTCCAAGCGCAACATTGCCATGGTGTTTCAATCCTACGCGCTTTACCCCACCATGACCGTGGGCCAGAACATGACCTTTGGCCTTGAAATGCACGGAGTGCCAAAACCCGAACGGGATGCGGCGCTGGCCAAGGTGGCCAAGTTGTTGCAGATCGAACAGCTGCTGGACCGCAAGCCGGGCCAGTTGTCAGGCGGCCAGCGGCAGCGGGTTGCAATGGGGCGCGCGCTTGTGCGCAATCCGGATGTATTCCTGTTTGATGAACCCCTGTCAAACCTGGATGCCAAACTGCGCGTTGATATGCGGACCGAGATCAAGAAACTGCATGAGCGGCTGAAGACCACCATCGTCTATGTCACACATGACCAGATCGAGGCGATGACGCTGTCGACACGCATTGCGGTCATGTATGCGGGCCATGTGCAACAGCTTGGCACGCCCAAAGAGATTTATGACACCCCGACCAATGTCTATGTGGCGACCTTCATGGGCAGCCCTGCGATGAACGTGATGCCCGCGCGCGTGGTCATGCAAGACGGCGCACCGCATGCGCGGATCACAGATGCACAAGGCGCCGAAGTGTTGCTGCGGTTTTGTCAGGCCAACATGGCCGATTGGGCGGGCAAAGAGGTGCTGCTGGGCATCCGTCCCGAAGGCATGACAGACCCCGAAGGTGCGGATCGCAATTCCAAGGGGATTGTGCCGCTGCACAACCAGATCGGCGTGACCGAGCCTGCGGGCGCCGATACATTCGTGACCATGACATTGTGCGGCAAAGATGTGGTGGCGCGCATGCGGGCGGATGTGCATGCAGCACCGGGGGCGATGTTCACCTTTGCCGTCAACATGGAAAAGGCCGTGGCGTTTGACCCTAAAACCGAAATGCGCATCGTACCATGACATCGGCTGATGTCATCATCATCGGGTCGGGTATGGGGGGTGCAACCATGGCTGCGGCCCTTGCTCCCACGGGGCGGCGCATTCTGGTTCTGGAACGGGGTGATGTGCTGCACCCATCGGCCGCTGACCGCGATGCGCAGGCCATTTTCGGGCGCGGCCATTTTCGCCCGGCCGAGGTCTGGCTGGACGGCAAGGGGCAGCCCTTTAACCCCGGCAACTACTACAATGTCGGCGGCAATTCAAAATTCTACGGCGCGGTCCTGCTGCGCTACCGCAAGGCCGACTTTCAGCCGATCCGGCATCTGGAGGGGTCAACACCGGGCTGGCCGATCACCTATGATGATCTGGAACCGCAGTATCAGCGCGCCGAAACCCTGTACCGCGTGCGTGGCCAATTGGGCGAAGACCCGTCAGAGCCGCCGCATTCGGGCAGCTACCCACATGCCCCGGTGCCCGATGAACCCGCCATTGCCGATCTGCGGCGACGGCTGCAATCGGTAGGCCTGCATCCGGCGTCGCTGCCACTGGGCGTGGATATCGACCGCTGGCTGCAAGGCGGGCAAACCACATGGGATGCTTACCCCAACACCACAGGCGGCAAGATGGACGCCGAAACCATTGGCATGGCGCAGGCACTGGCGCATGCCAATGTCACCTTGCGCACCAACAGCCCGGTGTCGCGCCTGATTGCGGATGCCACAGGGCGGATCAGCGGGGTTGCGGTGCAGGGGGAAATTCTGACAGCGCCGCTGATCATTCTGGCAGCGGGTGCGGTGCAGACGGCGGTGCTGCTGCTGCGGTCGGGCCTTGGCAATGCATCGGATCAGGTGGGCCGCAATTTCATGAACCACAACACCAGTGCCCTGCTGGCCTTGCATCCGTTTCGCAAAAACCCGTCGGTCTATCAAAAGACGCTGATGGTGAATGACTTTTACCTGTCGGGCGGGCCCGACAATGCACCGATGGGCAACATTCAGCTTTTGGGCAAGATCACCGGGCCAATCCTTGCATCACAGGCGCGCATTCCGGTGCGTCTGGCTGGCATGATCGCACGCCGCAGCATTGATCTGTATGCCATGTCCGAAGATCTGCCAGACCCTGACAGCCGCATCACCCTGCAGGGCGATCAGATCGTGATGGACTGGCGGCAGAAGAACTATGCAGCGCATGTGGCACTGGTCGTGCGGCTGAAATCCCTGCTGCGCAAGGCCGGCTATCCGATCGTGCTGTCACGCCCGTTTGACCGCCGCACGCCCAGCCACCAATGCGGCACGGCGCGCATGGGGCATAGCCCGGCTGACAGCGTGGTGAACACGTTCTGCCGCAGCCACGATCACCCCAACCTGTTCATCACCGATGCGTCAGTGCTGCCAACATCGGCGGCGGTGAACCCGGCGCTGACGGTGGCCGCCCTTGCGCTGCGCTGTGCAGATCACATCACGGCCAGCGGGTTTGCCGCCTGAAAGGAAAGACCACGATGCCCCAGGGCTATGACTATATCATCATCGGTGGCGGATCAGCAGGATCGGTTCTGGCGGCGCGGCTGTCTGAAGATCCGGCCCTGTCGGTGCTGCTGCTTGAGGCGGGCGGGCGTGACCGGCATCCGTTTTACCATCTGCCCGCCGGGTTTGCGAAAATGACCAAGGGCATTGGCAGCTGGGGGTGGGATACCGTTCCGCAAAAGCACATGCAAAACAAGGTTTTCCGCTATACCCAGGCCAAGGTGATTGGCGGCGGGTCTGCAATCAATGCGCAGATCTACACGCGCGGCAATGCGCAGGATTATGATGACTGGCGTCAGATGGGCTGCACCGGATGGGGGTATGATGACGTACTGCCCTATTTCCGCAAGGCCGAGGATAATGATACGTACGACAATGCCTTTCACGGCAAAGGTGGCCCTTTGGGTGTCAGTCAGCCGATTGCGCCCTTGCCGGTGTGCGAGGCGTATTTTGCCGCCGCCGCACAGCTTGGCATTCCGCGCAACATGGACATCAACGCCGAAGCGCAGGACGGTGTGTGCTATTACCAGTTGACCCAACGCAACGCGCGGCGGTCGTCGGCGGCGATGGCCTATCTGGCCCCCGTCTGGTCGCGCAAGAACCTGTCAGTGCGCACCGGGGCACAGGTGCGGCGTCTGACCTTTGCACAGGGGCGCGCCACGGGTGTGGAAATGATGGACGGCGCGCGCCTGCTTGCAGGCACCGAGGTGATCTTGTCCAGCGGGGCCATCGGCACACCGCGCCTGCTGCAACTGTCGGGCGTGGGCCCGGCAGATGATCTGCGCGCCCTTGGCATTGATGTTGTTCTGGATCAGCCGCAGGTCGGCGCGAACCTGCAGGATCACCTTGATCTGTACTGCATTGCCGAACTTTCCGGCCCCTACAGTTATGATCGCTATGCCAAACCGCATTGGGCCGCTTGGGCCGCACTGCAATATGTGCTGCGGCGCAAGGGGCCGGTCGCCTCGTCCCTGTTTGAAACGGGTGGTTTTTGGTACGCCGATCCTATGGCGCGGTCGCCTGACCTGCAATTTCACCTTGGGCTTGGCACGGGCATCGAACATGGCGTTGCAGCAATGCCGCAGGGGGGGATCACGCTGAATTCCTGCTATCTGCGGCCACGGTCACGCGGGACAGTGCGCCTGCAAAGTGCAGACCCGGCCAAAGCCCCGCTGATTGACCCCAACTATCTGTCTGATCCGCTGGATCGTGACATGTCGATCCGCGGGCTGAAGCTGACCCAGCAGATCCTTGCGCAACCGGCCCTGAAGGATTTTGTGCTGGCCCAACGCCTGCCCGGCCCCGACGTGCAAACCGATGCGGACTATTTCAACTTTATCTGCCAGCATTCCAAAACATCCCATCACAGTGCGGGCACCTGTCGGATGGGCATTGACCCGGGCGCCGTTGTCGACCCCAATTTGCGGTTCAATGGCCTTGCAGGCCTGCGCGTGGTGGACAATTCCATCATGCCGACCGTCATTTCATCAAACACCAACGCCGCCGCCATCATGATTGGCGAAAAGGCAGCAGATCTTATCAAACACAGCCAAAGGGCCTAAACCATGATCCGCCATATCGTTCTTATAAAGTTTCAACCGGCCATGACTGAACAGGCCATCGTCGCCCTGCTTGGTGACCTGCATGCCATCGGGAAACAGCTGTCAGGCGTGATTTCTGTTACAGCGGGCCGCAGCGAAAGCCCCGAACTGATGGAGCGCGGCTATATGCATGGTTTCATTGCAGATTTCACTGATTGGGCGGCCTTGCAGGCCTATCAGGACCATGCCGATCACAAGGCGTTTGGCGCGAAATTGGTGGCCAATGCCGTGGGTGGCATTGAAGGCATTCTGGTCTTTGATCTGCCGGTGCCAGGGGCATAGCCGTAACACCACAGGTGCAATCCCTTGGCTGACTGTTCCTTCCTGCCAAAAAACCCGTCACACTATGATTGCCCCTTGGGGCAAGACGGTTGAGGAGTAACCCGGCATGACTGCAGACCGCAGACCCACGATCATCGACGTTGCCAAAAAGGCGGGCGTTTCAAAATCAACGGTCAGCCTTGTGTTGCAATCAAGCCCATTGGTGCGTGAACAGACCCGCCTGCAGGTGCGCGAGGCAATGGCCGACCTTGGCTATGTCTATAACCGGGCGGCTGCCAATATGCGGATGTCGAATGCGGGGTTGATCGGGCTGGTGATCAATGATCTGCGCAACCCGTTCTTTGCCGAATTTGCCACATCGCTGCAAATGGCCCTGTCAGAGCGCGGCTATGCGGTGGTGATCGCCAATACCGATGAACAGCCGGGCCTACAGGCGCAAACCGTGATGACAATGGTGGAACACGGCGTTTCGGCGTTTATCATCTCGCCGGTGTATGGTGATACCGAAGCCACGTTTGATGCCATTTTGCGCGCAGGACTGCCGGCCATGCAGGTGTTGCGGCAGGTTGATCCGCGCACCGACCATTTCCCCTTTGCCGGCCCGGATTATCTGACCGGCAGCCGTATCGCGACGCGCCATCTGCTGGATATGGGCGCGCGCCACATCGCCTTTGTCGGCGGGCTGGAGGGGCGGTCGGTCACCCGCGAACGAATGGCCGGATATGTGCAGGTGCTGGCCGAAGCAGGCGGTGAACCGCTGGTTCTGTCGGGCAAATCCAGCCGCGCCTTTGGCCGGGACATGGCCAAGGTTCTGGTCACCGAGCACCCCGATTGCGATGCGGTTTTATGCTTCAATGACCTGGTGGCGCTTGGGTTGCTTGCCGGCCTGCATGAGGCGGGGCGCGATGTTGGCCGCGATATCAAGGTGGTGGGGTTTGACGACATTGAAGATGCGGCAACCGCCTATCCGACTTTGACATCGGTCCGATGCGATGTAGCACAGTTTGGGCGTAGCACGGCGAAAACCATTTTGGAATGGCTGGAAGACAACGTTTTGCCCGCACCAGAAACCCGGTCAACAGTTGATCTTATCATCCGTCAGTCAAGTCAGGCCCTGCACCCCTGAACGCGCCCTGCCGGGTGCAGACGCCTGCCGGGTGCAGTTACCCGAACCGGAATTCGCGTTCCGGCATCGGCGATACACCGCAGGTCGACCCGATCGCAGGGTAGGTATCACCATCGGCGCGGACCACCATTTCACCCAACGCAGGCACGGTCAGATACACCACCGTATCCGCCCCCAGCCGTTCCAGATGCCGCACCGTGCCCGCCCAGCGTGGTGCATGTTCGGTCAGCTGCAGATGTTCGGGCGGGATGCCATAGGTCGCACAAGGTTCGTCCGCCAGCGTGCCGTCATACAGGTTCATCTTGGGGCTGCCGATAAAGCCTGCGACAAAGGGCGACACGGGCGCGTTATACAGCTCCATCGGGGTGCCCACCTGTTCGATCCGGCCACCGTTCAGCACCACGATCTTGTCGGCCATCAGTGCTTTGGGCAGCTTGGCCAGTAACAGACCGAAACCGGTGTTTTCACCCACCGTCAGATGCGAATAAAGCGCATAAGACTGGAACACCATCGCAATGCCGCGCGTTGAGGGTTCGGCATGGGTCACATCCTTGCCGCCAATGTTGATCTGGCCAAAGGTTGCATCCTCCAGCCCTGCGATGATGCGCAGCAGGGTGGATTTGCCGCAACCGGACGGGCCGACAAACACGCAAAACTCACCCGGAGCGACCGTCAGGTTCACGCCCCTGATCACGTCCGCCGCGCCAAAGCTTTTGCGGATATCCTTCAGAACGACAGAGTAAATTGAAGTGGCGGCCATGCGTTACGCTTTCACGCCACCGGCTGTCATGCCGGCCACGATTTGACGGTTGAAGAAGACAAACACGATCAACGGCGGAATCGTGACCAGCAGAATGTGCATGAACAGCAGGTTGTACAGGCTTTGGAACTGGCTTTGAAAGTTGAGCAGGGTCAGTTGCACAGTCACGTTTTGCTTGCCCGGCAGATAGTACAGCGGGTTGGCGAAATCGTTGAAGATGGCAATCGACTGCACCACGATCAGCGTTACCGTCACAGGCTTTAGCAAGGGCAGGACGACCTTGAAGAAAATCTGCCATGGGCGCGCGCCGTCAATGATTGCTACTTCATCCAGATCACGCGGGATGGTGGCCACGCCGCATCGTCGCCCGTGGCCACCACATTGAATTCACAAGATGTGTCAGATCTACGATTTGAACACCAAAGCCGTCTGTTCGGACTGCGGCTGCCAGACGTTTTGTCTGACAACGCCCCCTTACCCTATTGCCATGCCGTATTGGCCAACAGAACCCGCACCGTTTCACTGGTCATCAGACCCGGACCATCGCCCCCGTCAGCGGTGCGCTGATCGTCGGCGTAGGTCGCAACAATGCGCCGCACTTCCACGGTTCCGACATCGGCCAGACTGGTCAGCAGTTGGGTCA
>JAYUZO010000272.1:0-2203 GCA_043751715.1 Rhodobacterales bacterium
GCCCCAAACCCCGCCGCCTCAAATATTCCCAGCACGCGGGCCTCAAACGCAGGCCCGTACAGGTTCAGGCAATTCATCCCCAGATACCAGAACATGAACTGCGCATAGCCCCCCGGTGGCCGCGCCAGCACCCGTGTCAGCGCCGCGCCAAATTCCGCCGGTTCGCGCACCGTTTCGCAGATGTGGTGAAAGTCTGACTGCCCAAACAGCACAGCCGGTTTGCGGTGCAAGAACCCCTCCAGCGCCACCGCCGAATTGAAAGACACCGTGCACACCGCCGCCGCCATCATGTCATGCACATTGGCCATCGTCACCGTTACCGGCAGGCCTTCCGCCAATGCTGCATCAATCACCTCTGCATCATCTTCGGCTGCCAGCGGATGCGGTTTGACCAGCACCTGCCGCCCGCCTGCCCCCGCGCACACCGCCCGCAGCATCTCCAGCGGTGTGCAATAGGCCAGCCCCTGCTGCAACGGGCGCAGGCCCTGCAGGAACACCGCAATAGCACCGGGTGCAAATTCCGTCACCCGCTCCATCTGGTCGCGCCGCGATTTGCGCGCCGCAGCCAGATCGGCCCGCATGGCTTCGTAAAACGGCCCCGCCACTGCAAAATCAATCTTGCGCGCGTCATAGACCAGCCTGCCGATGCTGCTTTCGGCCTGCACGCCTGCCGCGTCCAGATGCCAATAGGGCGGGATATAGGAAATCGCCGCGTTCAGAATGCCCGGCCCCCGGACGCGCCCCATATCCACGATATGCAGATCACCGTCGTTGTAATGCGCCGCCGCCCCCGGCGTGCCGTCACGCGGGCCATCACGCCTGTCGCGCACCTCAATCACCGCGCCACGCGCGCGAAACACCTCATCCAGCCGCCGGAACAGCGCAAGATAGTGATGCGTGTCCAGATACTGCCCCGGCACATGAAAGATCAGCTTTGCCTGCGCCATCCTGCCGCCTACCCCCGCAAAGCCGCCTGAACCGCCGCCACCGCCCGGCCCACCGCTTCATCCACCGTCATCACGCTTGTATCCAGCACCAACGCCCCTTCGGCCACCTTTAGCGGTGCATCTGCCCGCCCCATATCCCGCGCATCACGCGCCATGACCTCGGCCAGCACTTGCGCTGCATCGCCCCCCACTTCCAGCCACCGCCGGTGCGCCCGCACATCCGCGCTTGCCGTCACATACAGCTTAACCTCTGCCTGCGGGCAGATCACCGTGCCGATATCGCGCCCGTCAATGACCGCGCCCCCATCGCTGCGTGCAAAGCGCCGCTGAAAATCCACCAGCGCTGCCCGCACGGCTGGGATGGCCGCCACAACGCTTGCCGCCTGCCCCGCCGCCATGCTGCGCAGATCGCCGCGTTCCAGATCGGCGGGCTGCAACGCCAGTGCCGCCGCCACCGGATCGCCCCCAATGGCCCCCACGGCGCGGTACAATAGCCCCGAATCCAGATGCGCAAAGCCAAACCGCGCCGCCACCGCCCGCGCAATCGTGCCTTTGCCTGCCGCCGCCGGCCCATCAATCGCTACTGTAAACGCCACCATGCGCCACCCCTTGCCATTGGCTCCCTTCTCCCCCATCCCGGACGGGCCGTCAAACAAGGAGCGCGCGCCATGGGCACCGGATCACCACCCCCCGTATGGGCCAACCTGATGGCCGAGATGATGGTCAGCGATTACGCGCGCAGCCTTGCCTTCTGGACAGGCCCGCTTGGCTTTGCCGTTGCCTTCACCCGCCCCGCCCAGAAACTCGCCTGCCTTGTCCACCCTGATGGCGCACAGGTAATGATCTATGAACGCGACGGTGACTGGGAAACCGGCCCGATGGAGCATCCCTTCGGCCGAGGAGCGGTTATTCAGGTCTTCGTCACCGATGCCACAGCCGCCGCCGCGCGCATCACGGCTGCAAGCCATCCGTTCTATGTGCCCCTGCGCGACAAATGGCGCGATTGGGGTGACCGTCTGGGTGGCCAGCGCGAGTTTCTGGTGCAAGACCCGGATGGCTATCTGGTGATGGTCGCCCAGCGCATTGGCGAGCGGCCCCTCACATGAATCCCGACGCCAGCCAACCACAAATTTTCTGCGAAAATTTTTGACCCTGCACCGCACGATTACCGTCAGATGACAATCGTCAGCGCACTGCATCGCGCCCCTTGCCCAAACTGCGTCCTGCGCTTTAGCCAACAAAACCGCCCGGATGCG
>JAYUZO010000273.1:0-2068 GCA_043751715.1 Rhodobacterales bacterium
GGGGGCAGTACAACTGGTCCCGCAGGTATTTCACGCAAAACCCTGACCATATCGCCGTTGCATGGAACGGCCTGACCGGATCGCGCATGGCCTTTATGATGGGGGCAAAAGATGCAGGTGCAGCCACGCTGTATGCCGAGCTTGCCCCCTTTCCGGGCCGTGTGACCCTTGATCGGGCAGGCGTGAATGCCGAAGGGTCGGTGCCGCAAGACCCCGCGTTTTACCACGTTTGGGCGGGCGCAGACCCCACGCGAAACGCTGAGGCATGGCGTGCCATGGGCGCGGGGCTGACCGCCCGTCCGTCGCGCCGCGCTGATGTGGGCCAAGGGGCTGATCCTCTGCCCGGTACCCCCTTCCTGTTTTGCCCGTTGCAGGTGCCGGATGACAGTCAGGTGAGGCTGTTTGCTGGGTGGACAGGTGGCATGGCCGGGTTTCTGACAGCGCTCGGTCAGGCTGCACAGCACCTGCCCCCCGGCTGGCACCTGCGCCTGAAGGAACACCCAAGCGCGCGGCAACCCCTTGCGGCCTTACTGGCACCGCTGATCGCCACTGGCCGGGTGGTGCTGGACAATGCGACCGACAGCTTTGCGCAACTGGCGGCCAGCCGGGGGGTGGTTACCCTGAACTCTTCCATGGGGCTACAGGCGTTTTTCCATGACAAACCCGTGCTGGCCCTTGGCCGTGCTTTTTGGGCGCTGCCCGGCATTGCCACGCAGGCCGATGGCCAATCTGCGCTGAATGCGGCTTTTGCCGCCCCTGACACGCTGACCTTTGATGCAGCCACCCGTGCCCAGTTCATGAACTGGCTGGATCAGTGCTATTATCCGCATTTTGACTGGCCCGGAAACAACGCCGATATCGCCGCCTTTGCCGCCCGCCTTGCCGCTGCCCGCGCGGTGCGGTAAGGGGCGGCTGTTCCAACCAGAAGTGAGACGAAAATGGGTTATCGCGTCGTCGTCGCAGGGGCCACGGGCAATGTGGGCCGCGAAATGCTGAACATCCTCGCCGAGCGCGAGTTTCCTGTGGATGAGATCGTGGCGTTGGCGTCACGCAAATCTTTGGGCACTGAGATCAGCTTTGGTGACAAGACCCTGAAATGCAAAGACCTGGATACGTTCGATTTTACCGGCTGGGATATTGCCCTGTTCGCCATCGGATCGGACGCCACGAAAATCTATGCCCCCAAGGCTGCCGCTGCGGGGTGCATCGTGATTGATAACTCCAGCCTGTACCGCTACGACCCGCAGGTGCCGCTGATCGTGCCCGAAGTGAACGCTGACGCGATCATGGGGTACAAGGCCAAGAACATTATCGCCAACCCCAACTGTTCGACCGCACAGATGGTTGTGGCGCTAAAGCCCCTGCATGACCGCGCGCGGATCAAGCGGGTGGTGGTGTCCACTTACCAGTCCGTTTCGGGCGCGGGCAAGGAGGGCATTGACGAGCTGTGGGATCAGACCAAGGCCATCTACAACCCCACGGCGCATGTGCCGCCAAAGAAGTTTTCCAAGCAGATCGCCTTCAACGTGATTCCGCATATCGACGTGTTCCTTGATTCCGGTGAAACCAAGGAAGAATGGAAGATGGTTGCGGAAACCAAAAAGATCCTTGATCCCAAGATCAAGGTCACGGCCACCTGCGTGCGCGTGCCGGTGTTTGTGGGCCATTCGGAATCCATCAACATCGAGTTCGAGGATTTTCTGGATTGGGAGGAAGCGACCGATATTCTGCGCGAGGCCCCCGGCATTCTGGTGGTCGATAAGCGCGAGGCGGGTGGTTATATCACGCCCATCGAATGCGTGGGCGAATATGCCACCTATGTCAGCCGCATCCGGCAGGACAGCACCATTGAAAACGGGCTGTCGCTGTGGGTGGTGTCCGACAACCTGCGCAAAGGGGCCGCGCTGAATGCCGTGCAGATTGCCGAGGTTCTGGGCAACCGCGTGCTGAAAAAGGGCTGAGGTCTGAAAGCGTCCCGTTGCGGGACGCTTTTCAACTGCGGTGAAATCACGACCTTGCAGGATTGATGGCAAAGTATGCGCACTGCGTGCTGCCCTGCCGCGCAGCC
>JAYUZO010000274.1:0-2296 GCA_043751715.1 Rhodobacterales bacterium
CCGTCATACTCATCGCCAAACTGCCGGACCTGAACCGCAGTCGAAGCGATATCAGTCAGGATCAGCGTATCATTGGCAAGGCCGCCCGGTTGGCCAAAGGCCTTTATCACATCATGGCCGTTTGTCGTGCCGAAGGTGAATGTCGATTGCAGCGCGCGGTCGGTCATGGCAGTAAACTGATCGCCTGCACCCAGGTTGATCGGCGCTGCGTCATCGCTGACCAGCACCAGATCGCGCCCGGCGCGGTCCGGTGACCACGGCAGAACCGCGGCATTGATCTGATCGGTCTGCCAGATTGTGCCATCCGCAAAGGCAATTTCCGTCAGCACATAGGGTGCGTTCTGGATCAGGATGCTGTCATTGGTTGAACGGATGGTCAGCTTCCACAGGCTGGGCGCAGGAAAGTTCAGGTCGCCGGACAACATTTCAATCAGCAGGTCATCTGGCGTCACATCGCGCAGGGTCAGCGCGATTTGCCCATCGAGTGATATCGGAAAATTGCTGTCAAACCACAAGCTGGCAGAAGCCTTGCCAAACACCACGTCCTGGCCATCGCCCTTGCCAAAAATAATGCGATCACTGCCTGCGCCTGTGTCGATAACGTCATTGCCAGCCAGCCCTTCGATCTGGTTGTTCAGATCGGTTCCCAGCAAAACATCATTGCCCGGCGTACCCGTTGCACCGGGGCCACCCGGAATTCGTGCAACAAGATTGTCATAGGTCAGCACCGTGCCGCTGTCGGTCAGCACGACCTGCGCCAGTGATGATGGGCCAAGGCCCGTTTCCGCACGCCATGTGATCTGATCATTGGTGCCCGCAAACCGTAGCACCAATCCCTGCGGATCCCATGGATGGCGCGCAACGATCAGCTCTGCCGCGCTGTAACCGCTGATTGCCAGCACATCATCTGCGGTGCCGTACCGGCCTGAAGCGCGCACCTCATCCTGCCCGTCGCCACGCGCGAATATGACGCGGTCGGCCCCGTTGCCCGTGATGAACAGATCATCGCCCGCGCCGCCCTGCAAGACATCTGCGGCGGCGGAACCGATGATCACGTCATCCCCGGCAGTGGCGGGGCTAAGGCGTTGTACGACCTCGGCAAAACTCAGCGTTTGGTCATCAAAAATGAACGGGCCATAGATCGGCGCGTCCGCAGCCCCGGTTCCCGACAGGCCTAAGCCAAGTTCCAGCCGGTCACCCGTGGCCGCAAAATGGATGGCAAAACCGCCCAGGTCCCCAGCATTGCGCACAAACGCCGCTTCATTGGCCGCAAAGCCCTGAAGCCGCACAGGGTTTGACAGCGAATATCCGCTATCAACAAAGCGATCAGTGCCTGCGCCGCGCCCGAACACATAGGTATCCGCGCCCGCCCTGCCATCGATCAGATCATTGCCAAAGCTGCCGCTGATGATGTCGGCCGCAAACGTGCCCCGCACCACCCCGTTCGTCAGGGGCTGCGTGGCCGTGATCAGCGCCGGAATATCGCCGTACTGCCAGACAGTGCCGTTATCGAAACGTACCTCGTCGATGTTGAACCGAGATGATGTTGAAATTTCACCGCCGTCAATCATCTGCAAAAACAGCCGGCCCGTTGCCGGATCTTCGTGCAGCCGCACTTCGCCCGGCGCATACCCACGCAACATGATGATGCCGTTGCCGCCTGTATCTTCGGTGACATCAATGCCGTCGCCACGGGAATAGACATAGGTATCGTCGCCCGCCCCACCGCGCAGCGTATCATTGCCCAAGCCCCCTGCCAGCGTGTCCGCTGCAGTTGTCCCATCCAGAATGTCATCCCCCGGTGTCGCCACAACCCGCGTCGCCGTCAGCAAAGCAGCGACCGACACGGTAGCGGCGTCGGCAAAGGCTATTGTCTCAATCCCGGTCCAGCTGTTTGTCGCCGCAGACCGCAGCACGATCTGGTCATCCGTGCCCGCAAAGGTCAGGATCAGTTCCTGCCGCGTGGCATCCATGCGGCTGGCAATCAGGTCGGCGGCCACATAGCCGCTGATGCGCAGCGTATCTGCCCCACCACCACCATCGGTGATCACATCACGCCCGTCGCCCCGTGCGAACAGATAAGTGTCCGATGCCGCGCCGCCATAGATATCGTCATTCCCAAGGCCCGCGTTGACGGTATAGCCGGTGTTCGACGCCGCCTGCACCCGGTCATTGCCCGCGCTGATCTGCCCGTCAACCGCCGCCTGCAGCAAGGCCGCACGGGTATAGACCACCCCATCGGAAAAGGTGATGTTTGGGAATTGCGCCATGCTTGACAGCGCATTGACCAAAAGCA
>JAYUZO010000275.1:0-1558 GCA_043751715.1 Rhodobacterales bacterium
CCGTCAGGGTAAAAATCATGCTTCAGGGCAATGCTCGTGGCATTGCGTTCATGTTCCCAGATTGCTTCGGGCGTGATCGGGATCGGGCCGTAGGATGCGATCAGCGTGATCCCGTCCGCATCGCGCCGTGGCGTATAGCCTGCCGCGCGCATATCCGCCTCCAGCTTTGCCCATGACGCATCCAGTTCTTCGATAAAGAACAGATACTCCACAATCCCTTCCTTGGGCAGCTTCACCGCCTTGCCCGCCTCCTTGAAGGTCGCATAGGTTTCGCGGCGTTGGGTTTCAAAGTTATGGGTCATCGGTGTTCTCCCTGCAGCGGTCTTTAGCGCAGATTGCCGCGCACCGCCAAGGCCCTAACCCACACACAAGCCCTGATCGAACGCGGTACCATACACCCACAATGACGCATTCTTTTCTTCAAAATCCATCGCTGGCAATGCAACCGCCACCCCGTCCACCACGCCCGTGCCATTCCACAGGTCCAGATCGCAAGCAAAGTTCACCGCAGCACCCCCTACATTGTAGATCAGCGATTGGTGGGCATAGCCTGTGACCGTGAACTGGTTGTCAAGAAACCGGATCGTCAGCACCTCGCGCCCTTCCGCCTCTTCATCGGCGAATTCCGTCACCACCTGCAGCGCAGGCCCATCTGCACTGTCCAGCACCTGCAAGGTCTGCAGTGTTGCAAAGGCCCCGGGCGCAATCTCGGCATTGTCAAACTGTGCGTCGCCGCCCGCAGGCACGCCCGCCAGATCGTGCCAGATCCGCAGCCGCGCGGCATCGCCCGCCCGGCTCAGTTCCGCCCGGAAATAGAAACCTGCGTTTGATGCCCCAGCCCAGTTGCCTTGCGCCACTGACAACACATCCTGCCCCCAGGTCGGGCTGGCAATGGCAATCAGGCAGATTGGCAGGCAGGCACAAGTCAACGCGCGCATCGGGGTATCCTTTCAGTGGTGTGCATACCCTGCCCGATCCCCCGCGCAAACGAAAGGCCTGCCATTCCCTACCCCATCAGCCGCCGCGCCAGCCGATTCTGCGCCTCGATCACGCGCGGCAGATCAACGGTCAGCATCTGCCCATCGCCCACCACCTGCCGCCCTTCCACAAACAGATCGCGCACGCGCACAGGCCCCGCCAGCAGCAGCGCCACCGGATCCCATGATCCCGCAGCCTCTATGCCGCGCATATCCCATACCGCCACGTCAGCCCGCATGCCCACGGCCAACGCCCCTACATCCGTGCGCCCCAGCACCGCAGCGCCCCCGATGGTGGCGATTTCCAGCGCCTCACGCGCGCTCATCTTGTCAGCACCCGCATGCACCCGTTGCAACAGCATCGCCATCCGCGCCTCGGCTACCAGATTGCCCGCATCATTGCTGGCAGACCCGTCCACGCCAAGGCCCACCCGCACCCCCGCATCCCGCAGCGCCCGCACCGGTGCAATGCCAGACCCCAGCCTGCAATTCGAACAGGGGCAATGCGCCACGCCAGTGCCGGTACGCGCGAACAGGTCAATCTCGGCCGCGTCCAGCATCACGCAATGCGCATGCCACAC
>JAYUZO010000276.1:0-3641 GCA_043751715.1 Rhodobacterales bacterium
TCATTGCGGCTGAGGCCCACTTCGCGGAATACCGCTTCAGACAGGTCCATGCGTGTCAGAGTCTTGTCGCTCATCAATCCCCCCCGGGTTTGTTGCCAAACTGTGCGACGGGCTGATTTACGAGTCAATAACAATGGCTTGGGGGATGATCTTCAAACTGCGATTTTGTCGCAGCTTGCCCGCTTTACCAGCGTAAAACCACTGACCCCCAGGTCAGCCCGCCGCCAATCGCCTCGGTCACGATCAGATCCCCGCGTTTGATCTGCCCGCGCGCACGGCCCACCGACAGCGCAAGGGGAATCGATGCAGCCGATGTATTGCCGTGGTCCTGCACCGTTACAACCACGCGGTCCATCGGCACGCCCATCTTTTTGGCGGTGCCTTCGATGATGCGGATATTGGCCTGATGCGGCACGATCCAATCCACATCATCCGCTGTCACACCCGCCTTGGCCAGACTGCGGTGCGCGGTTTCCGCCAGCTTTTCAACGGCATGACGGAACACCTCTTTGCCCTGCATGCGCAGATGGCCTGTGGTGCCGGTGGATGTGCCGCCATCGACATAAAGCAGGTCCTTGAACCGCCCGTCACTGTTCAGATCGGTGGCAAGGATGCCCCGGTCAGACGCATCACCAACCCCCGGCATGGTGGTCAGCACCACAGCGCCCGCGCCATCGCCAAACAGCACCGATGTGGTGCGGTCATCCCAATCCATCAGGCGGCTGAAGGTTTCCGCACCGATCACCAGCACGCAGGCCGCCTGTTCTGCGCGGATCAGCGCATCCGCATTGGCCAGCGCATACACAAACCCCGCGCACACCGCCTGCACATCAAAGGCAAAGCCGCGCGTCATGCCAAGTTTGGCCTGCACCATGCTAGCCACCGATGGAAACGTCAGATCAGGGGTGGAGGTGGCCACGATAATTGCATCGACGCTGCCCACATCCAGCCCCGCATCGGCCAATGCGGCCAGTGCGGCCTTGGTGGCAAGATCCGATGTCATTTCGCCTTCTGCAGCGAAATGCCTGCGTTCGATGCCAGACCGTGATTTGATCCATTCGTCAGATGTTTCGATCCGAGCAGCGAATTCTGAATTCGGCACAACGCGCGCTGGCAAATAATGCCCGACCCCCATCACGGCGCTGCGTATCGTCATGCGGTCGGCCCGTCCTGTGTCATACCCAGGCTGTCATCCTGCCTTGCCGGTGCCGCCGCTGCAAGCCGTGCTGCAAGACGCGCCTGAAACCCGGTTTGTGCAAGGCGGTGCGCCAGATCAATGGCGGCTGCAACCCCCGTGGCATCGGCTGACCCGTGTGATTTGACCACCGTGCCGTTCAGCCCCAGAAACACCCCGCCATTCACCCGGCGCGGATCAATGCGCTTTTGCAGCCGTTTCAGTGAATTCATCGCCAGCAGGGCCGCAAATTTAGACATGATGCCTGCATTAAACGCCTGCCGCATGAAATCTGATATCAGCTTGGCCGTGCCTTCACCGGTTTTCAGGGCGATGTTGCCGGTGAAGCCATCGGTCACAATCACATCTACCCGGTCTGACGGCAGATCGCCGCCTTCGACAAAGCCCACATAATCAAAGCCGTGCTCGCCCACCGACAGCCTCTCATGCGCTTCTTTCAGTTCGGCCCGGCCCTTATGCTCTTCGGTGCCCACATTCAGCAGGCCGATGCGCGGGCGGGGCAGGGCCAGCCCGTCACGGGCATAGGCCGCACCCATGGTGGCATACTGGATCAGGTCATCTGCCTCGGCCTTGATGTCGGCCCCCACGTCCAGCATCATGTTGAAACCGCCGGGGTTGCGGCTGGGCCACAGGCAGGCAATGGCCGGGCGGTTGACCCCCGGCAATTTGCGCAGACGGATCATGCTGACCGCCATCAGTGCACCGGTATTGCCGCACGACACCACCGCCATCGCATCGCCGTCTTTGACCGACGTGACCGCCCCCCACATGGACGTGCCTTCACCGTGGCGCATCACCTGGCTGGGTTTGTCGGTCATCGCCACCACGCGCGGCGCGTGGCGGACGGTCACTTGCCCGCCAAGGCCCGCCGCGCGCGCAATCAGCGGGTGCAGCACCGCCTCATCGCCGTGAAGAATGAACCCTGCCGCCGGATGCCGGGCCGCAAACGCAACAAGACCGGCAACCACAGCTGCCGGCCCCTGATCGCCACCCATGGCGTCAACAGAAATGACAATGCGCGCCGCACTGCTGGTCGAAGGGATGTCCGCTTCGGTTCCCATGCAGGGCCTGCGCGCGCTGCTGGCTTACGCCGCGTCTTCGTCCAGATCGACAACCTTGGACGATGCCACGACTTCGCGCGAATCGTAGTGGCCGCAGGCGCTGCACACATGGTGCGGGCGCTTCAGCTCACCGCAGTTGCCGCATTCATTCGGGTTTGCCGCCACCAGCGAGTCATGCGAACGACGCATGTTGCGACGCGATTTGGTGGTGCGGTTCTGTGGGACAGCCATGTCACAACCTTTGGGCTAGTCGGGGGCAGGCCCCTGAATTTCGTTATAGATCAACTGCTTGTGCTATGGGCCGCAGCCCCCGCATGCGGGTTGAATGAGGCGCGGAACATACTGCTTTCCAACCCAAGCGCAACCCCCAAATGCGCTTATGTTTTTCCCAGTTTGTCACGCAGGCCCGCAAGGCCTGCAAAGGGTTTGACCGCATCATCGGTCAGGGGCGCTGTGCCTGGTTCTGCATGCACGATGTGGCCCAGTTCTGCACCCGGCGCGCGGGGGTAGGGCGGCAGGGCCAATGAAAGCGCCTCAACGCCGACAATGCCTGCATCTATCATGTCGGGCAGGGCCTCGGCCTCATCATCGGCGGCTATTTCCACCTCCGACCCGGTCGGAGCCTGCCAATCGGCCAGATACAGCCGCGTGACCCGTTCGGTGATTTTGGTGCGCACCGGGGCCAGTGTGATGCCGCAGGGCTGTTCCACCTCAGCCTCCAGCACGGCCTCAAGGCGCACATCGCGCCGCCCCACCGGATGAAACGCCCCCTTGAAGCTGAACCAGTGCACCGCCGTAATGCCCAGATCGGCCGCGATCACCAGCTTTTCCGCCGGTTTCGCCGTCAGATCAAACCGCGTTGGTTTCTTGGGTGACAGGCTGCGCACGGCAAAAGGCATTGTCAGGGTTGTGGTCGGGGCAGTGGTTGGGGTCGGGGTGTTTGTCATGGCGCGCTCCTGCAAGGTGATGCGTTCCTTCCTTGATCCGGAACACGACCTGTCGTATCCCATTGCCAACGGTCTGGCCCGGTTGCCCCAAAGGCGATACGGTGCTTGGCCAGACATATCAAGCGGCACGCATAACAGGGCTGCATGCAGTGGGGCAGGGATTGCTGAGGATGCAAGGCACAGCGCGGCTTTTCCGCATGGTCATGATGGGCCTGCCCTTGGTGCTGATGGCCTTGGCGCTGATGGCCGGGTGTACGCCGCTGTACCGCAACCACGGGTATGTGCCCACCGACATTGAACTGGCACTGATCGAGGTGGGCGTTGACACGCGCGAAACCGTGGCCGCCAAGGTAGGGCGTCCGTCAACGTCGGGCCTGCTGAACGATACTGGCTGGTATTTCGTGCAAAGCCGCTTTCAGACACTTGGCCCGCGCGAAC
>JAYUZO010000277.1:0-8481 GCA_043751715.1 Rhodobacterales bacterium
CTGAAGCCCGGCCTACATCGGAATGTGTAGGCTGGGCTTCAGACCGGCCCCCCCCGCGCAACCTCGTCCTTGACGCCGATGCCCTAACCATTCTGTCACAAGACCCTGATCTGTTTGCCGCTCTGCACGACAGATGCGTCCTTACCCCGCATGCCGGCGAATTCGCCCGCCTTTTCCCTGACATTGCCGAGAAACTCACCGCCCCCGCCAGCACCGGCCCCGCCTATTCCAAGGTCGATGCCACACGCGATGCCGCAAAGCGCGCCGGTTGCGTCGTGCTGTACAAAGGGCCGGATACCGTGATCGCTGACCCGTCAGGCCGCTGCGCCATCAATTCCGCGCATTATGACCGTGCCGCCCCATGGCTCGCCACCGCCGGATCAGGCGATGTGCTGGCGGGGTTCATCACCGGGCTGTTGGCGCGCGGGTTCAGCCCGTTCGATGCCGCCTGCGCCGCTGCATGGTTGCATGTGGAATGTGCGCTGTCCTTTGGCCCCGGCCTGACTGCCGAGGATTTGCCAGACGAACTGCCAAAGGTGTTTCGCGCGCTTGGGCTGTAACGATCGGTTAACCACGCCTGTCTAGACTATGCCCATGACAGCCCTGACCCGACAGACTGGCCCTGACCATTGGATCAACCTGATTTTTGCTGCCAAGGCCGTGGGCCATGGTGGGGTGATCCGTCGCAACCGGCATTGGGTTGAAAGCGAAGTCGGGATGGAGCGGTTCGTGGCCGAGGTGCAGCGGCGCGGTTTTCATCTGCTGGAAACCGGCGATCAGCTGATCGTGGTCTGTCATCAGGGGCCGATCAGGATGTTGTTCTGATCTGCCCTGCGGATTGACACGATTTTTCTGCGAAAAATCCCCGGCGGACGCCGCAAGCGGCAGCTGAATTTTCGCAGAAAATTCGACAGGTCAGACGGTGACGGTCACCGCGTCGCAGGCCAGTTCCAGACCGCCCGCATACACCACCTGCGGGCTGGCGAATTCCAGCACATACATCCGCAAACCTGCAACCCGTTCGCGCCGGATCAATTCACCATCCACCATGCGTGCGACCGGCACCATCGCCTGCGCCGCACCATACAAGGCCTTGGCCCGCCAATCGCGGATCAGCAGGGCCTGATCGCAGCCCAGGATCACGTCTTCTTCCGGCCGCGCATGGCCCTGACTGCTGGCGCTGACGCGGATGACATCACCCACCATCACATGCACTGCCACATCGACCAGCACCCGCACACCTTCGCGCGTGATGATCCGGTCACCCGGTGCCAGATAATCAACCGGCAGCATTCCGTCGGCTGTCAGCACCTGGGTGCCCTGCGCCATACCTGTTGTCACCCCGGCTGCGCTGCGAACCCCGGCTGCACTGCAAACATTATTCGCCACGTGCGTCTGCAGCTGTGCTGTCATCGGGACCTCCTCACCTTGCATTACTTTGCAGCCCCAGTGTTTTCCCCCGGAATATGGCAACAATGCGTTAACGGCGAGCATTTTTCAGGGCTTTCGCAGCGGTCTGCGGAAAATCGCTCTGGCATGCGGAAATGCGCCTTGTTACACGGGCCGGGTTGCGGGTGTGGCGAAATTGGCAGACGCACCAGATTTAGGTTCTGGCGCCGCAAGGCGTGGGGGTTCAAGTCCCTCCACCCGCACCAATGCTACTTTGGCAGATGCACCACTGGGCAATCCTGGGTGTTGTCGACAATGTGCAGGGCCGGGCGCTGGCGGGCCGCCAGTTCAACCTCAATCCCTTCGGCATAGATCACCTCGGTCTGATCGAACACAGGCAGGTAGGTGACCGTTGCCCCAATGGCGTTGCGCGCCAGAATTGTGCCATCACTGACCAGATCGCCAATCGGCACCAAAACCTCATCAACGCCAAACAACAATGTGGCCTTCCAGCCTGACATGCCAACGCGCTGCGCCGGGGCCAGCCGCAGGTGCCGCCAGGGCAGGCCGGGGCCAATCGCCTCGGGTGCAATGGTGATGGCGCGTGACGGGCCCAGCGCGCGGTGAATGGCGCGCAAGGGCTGGGTGCCGTGATCACGGGTCAGCACCAGATCACCGGGGATCAGATCTTCCACAAAGGCCGCACCGGCGGGGGTGAGGATCAGCGTGCCGGTGGCAAAGCCAACGCCGCTGTCGGATTTGGTGCTGGATGTGGGGGTACTGTTCAACATTGCAAACCTGTTCGTTAACCGTTGTTTCCGGCGTAGGCAGAAGTTGTGGCAACAATCCGGGCCAATTGTGGCGATTGCGCGGTATTTTGAACCAATGGGGTCTGCGCCAAATATCCCCTTACGCCCCCGGCAAACCTTTGCTAGAACGCCCGCGATCCACACGCGACATTGTCACGGGTGATTTTTTCGCGCGCCCGCGCGCCACGCATGACAGTTAGGGAAGGATTCCATCCATGCAGGTCACCGAGACCCTGAACGAAGGCCTGAAGCGCGCCTATCAGATCACCGTTACGACGGCCGAGCTGGAGGCCAAGGTGACGGAAAAGCTGCTGGAAGCGCAGCCGGAAGTCGAGATCAAAGGGTTCCGCAAGGGCAAGGTGCCGCTGCCGATGCTGCGCAAGCAGTTCGGCCAGCGGATGATCGGCGACGCCATGCAAGAGGCGATCGATGGGGCAATGAAAGGCCACTTTGACAAAACAGGTGACCGTCCCGCGCTGCAGCCCGAAGTGACGATGGTGAATGGTGAATCCTGGTCGGAAGGGCAGGATGTGGTAGTGCAGATGTCTTATGAGGCGCTGCCGCCGATTCCGGATGTGGACGCGGGCAAGATCAAGCTGGACCGTCTGGTGGTCAAGGCGGATGATGCATCGGTGACCGAGGCGTTGGCCAATCTGGCGGCGACGGCGCAATCCTTTGAAGACCGCAAGAAGGGCGCCAAGGCCAAGGACGGCGATCAGGTTGTGATCGACTTCAAGGGGTCGGTTGATGGTGAGCTGTTTGAAGGTGGTACGGGCGAAGATTACCCGCTGGTGCTGGGGTCAAATTCGTTCATTCCGGGCTTTGAGGCGCAGCTGGTTGGGGCCAAGGCGGGTGATGAGGTTTCTGTCAACGTGTCCTTCCCCGAGGCCTATGGTGCGGCGCATCTGGCGGGCAAGGCGGCGGTGTTTGCCTGCACGATCAAGGCTGTGAAAGAGCCAAAGCCTGCGGAAGTGAATGATGAGCTGGCCAAGAAATACGGGGCAGAGGATCTGGCAGGGCTGAAGGGCCAGATCGCAGAGCGTCTGGAATCGGAATACAAGGGTGCAAGCCGGGCCGTGCTGAAGCGGTCTTTGCTGGACCAGCTGGACAAGATGGTGACGTTTGATCTGCCGCAAAAGCTGGTGGATGCAGAGGCCAGCCAGATTGCGCACCAGCTGTACCATGAAGAGCACCCCGAAGATCACGGCCATAACCATGGCGAGATCGAGACCACGGATGAACACAAGGCACTGGCGGTGCGCCGCGTGCGTCTGGGGCTGGTGCTGGCCGAAATTGGCCGCAAGGCCGATGTGCAGGTGACGGATGCGGAAATGACTCAAGCGGTGTTGGGCGCTGCGCGTCAGTATCCGGGGCAGGAACGCCAGTTCTTTGAATTCGTGCAGAAAAACCCGCAGATGCAGCAGCAATTGCGCGCGCCGTTGTTCGAAGACAAGGTGGTGGATTTCATCGTGGCGGGTGCTGTGGTGAAGGACAAGGACGTGTCGAAAGAGGCGCTGCAAAAGGCGGTTGAAAAGCTGGACGAGCTGTAAGAACGATTTTTCTGCGAAAAATCAGGGGCCGCATAGCAATGTGCGGCCCTTTTGCTGCTGCGCTACGGTGTAGTGCGCTCGGGATTACAGGCTGGACAGCAATGCGGCGGTTTCGGGCATGCGCTTCAGGCTGGCGGCGATATGGGCCTGCCAATGGGGGCCACGGGTGATGGCATCTTCATAGGCGTGGGCCAGATCGCCGGGGCGGTCTTCGGTCAGCACGCGGATCAGGAAGGCGGCCTGCAGGCGGTCTTTGCGGGATTTGATCTGGTCGGGGCCGCCCTGACGGCGGTTGGCGACGATCAGTTTGTGGATGGCAAAGCGTTCAGGACGGGGGATCTGCACCAGCACGCCAGAGCGGTACAGCACGGCGGCCTTGATCGGTTCGGCGATGAGGTAGTTCAGAAAATGCAGAGACTGGGCCGAAATACCAAGGGCAGGTAGATCGCGGATGTCTTCTTCGGGGCGAAAGGAGGGGGTAAGGAATTCGATCAGCATGTTCGATGTCGTTTGCCGCCAGCGCCAGACCGATTGTGCTTTCAGCGATGGAATCGGCGCGAAATCAAGCGCTTGAAATGTATCGGAAAGCGAAGTTTCGACGACATCTTTTAACGCAAGCGACAGGCGTTCGAATTGCGCAATGTCCAGATCATCTGTTTGGGCAATGGTGTCGATTCCGATGCGTATGCCAAGTTCGCCTTCATACAGGCGGAAGGCGTTGGTACCAACGATCGTGCCGCCAAGGCGGAAAACGCCAGTCCGCGCCATTGCGTATAAAAGGGATCCGGTCGTACGGTCTGGTTGCCGATAGCCTTCGGTGCGCAAAATGCGGATCAGTCGGCTGCGGCGGGCGCTACGTTCTTTTGTATCATCGACGTTCTTATGATGGCGTTCAAGTTTCGCGACAAGCGCGGGCGTTTCTTCACCGATATAGCGCCGTCGCACAGTGGTGCCGGTGCGGATGTTTTCGTACCAATACACCCGACCGCCGCGCATTTCGCGAAAGGTGGAGCCGGTAATTTCCGACACCATTTCATCTTGCAAAGAGCGCAAAAGATCAAGGTAGGCGGTTTGGGCCAGAGTGCTATGCGATGCGATCATGTCATGTACAACATTATATTTCTGCGTTGTACATAGCATCATGTACAACGAAAAACAATTCTGTTGTACACACCCGTGCCTAACAAAGATATTTGCCCATAAAAAAGCCGCGCCCGGTTGCCCCGGCGCGGCCTGTTGATTTTCATCGACCAGATCAGTCGCGCGTCAGGTCTTCACCATCCTGCGCTGCACCCATTTCATCAAACAGGTTGGCGATTTCGAATTCGGCTTCGGCTTCTGCCTCGGCTGCCAGTTCGCGGATAGATTTGCCCGACGCCTGCAGCGCGGCCTCTTCGACCGAACGTGCCACGTTGAGGTTCAGTTTGACCGAAACTTCGGGGTGCAGGGCGGCGGTGACCGTGTGCAGACCCAACTCCTTGATCGGGCGATCAAGGATGATCTGGCCGCGGTCAATGGTAAAGCCTGCCGCAGTAGCAGCCTCGGCCGCATCGCGCGTTGTAACCGAGCCATACAGCGCACCGGCATCAGATGCCGAGCGGATGATGATGAAGGTCTGGCCATCCAGTTTCGCACCGGCAGCTTCGGCTTCGGTCTTGGTTTCCAGGTTTGTCACTTCCAGTTGAGCCTTTTTGGACTCAAAGGATTTGATGTTGCTGTCATTGGCGCGCAGGGCCTTGCCCTGTGGCAGCAGGAAGTTGCGGGCGTAACCGTCCTTGACGTTCACGACCTCACCCATCTGGCCCAGTTTGGCCACGCGCTGAAGAAGGATAACTTGCATCTGTTCTGCTCCTTATTTCACGGCATAGGGCAGCAGGGCGAGGAAGCGGGCGCGCTTGATGGCCGTGGCCAGTTCGCGCTGCTTTTTCGCCGAGACAGCGGTGATGCGGGATGGAACGATCTTGCCGCGCTCGGACACGTAGCGCTGCAGCAGACGTGTATCCTTGTAGTCAATCGCCGGAGCATTGTCACCCGAGAAGGGGCAGACCTTGCGGCGGCGGAAAAATGGTTTCGTAGCCATGGTTTATATGCCTTTCTTCAAGCTGATGATCAACGACGGTCGCCACCGAACGACGGGCGTTCGCTGCGTTCGGGACGGTCACCAAAGCTGCGCTCGCGGCGTTCGCCACCGCCAAAGCCGCCACGATCACCACGGTCGCCACCTTCACGGTCGCCACGTTCACGGTCATCACGCTTTTGCATCTGTACGGATGGGCCTTCGGTGTGGGCATCGACCTTGATGGTCAGAATGCGCATCACATCGTCATGCAGACGCATCAGGCGTTCCATTTCCAGAACGGCGGCAGCAGGTGCATCCGATTTGACAAAGGCGTAATGGCCCTTGCGGTTTTTGTTGATCTTGTAGGCCATCGTCTTGACGCCCCAATATTCATGCTCGACGACTTTGCCGCCGTTGTCTGCAAGAACGGTTGAGAAGTGTTCGATCAGGGCCTCGGCCTGCGCGTTGGACAAGTCCTGACGCGAAATGAAGACATGCTCATAAAGCGGCATGCAGCAATCCTTTATCTTCGGGCGCATTTCATAGGGCAGACGGATGACCCGCCGTTGTCTGCCCACGAGAGTATGCGCCGTTTCATGGTGTGAACAGCGGGATGCGCCCCAATAAGCGGCAAGGCGGTGGAATGCAAGCGGCGATGGGTTGATTCTGGTCTGGGCGGCCGGTTCAGCATTTCGTGATGTTCACGGGCAAACATCCGCTGTTCAGTTCTGTGCAATTTGTAGATTCTATGCGTTTTGGTAAAGAGATTGGCGATACACCGGGCGTCAGCCCCTTTCAATTACCGGAGAAACCCGATGAAATTTGCCTCTTTGACCATTGCAGCGGCACTGCTTGCGGCCCCTGCGCTTGCTGCGCCGGAAAAATTTGTGTTGGACGCAGCGCACAGCCAGATCGTGTTCAGCTATGAGCACCTTGGGTTTTCAACAACCACTGGCATGTTCAGCGGCTTTAACGGCGAGATCATGTTTGATGCCGAAGCGCCTGAAACCTCGACCGTATCGGTGTCTTTTCCGGTGCGCACAATGCTGACGGGCTGGGAAGAGCGGTTCCAGCACTTTATGTCGGCGGACGTGTTCAATGCGGCTGATGACACGGCGATGGTGACGTTTACGTCAACCGCAATTGAGGTGACGGGTGAAAACACCGCGAACATCACAGGCGATCTGACGATGAATGGTGTGACCAAGCCGGTCACGATTGCCACCACCATGACCAAAGCCGACAACCACCCGATGGCGAACAAGCCGTGGATGGGTTTTAACGGTACAACCACAGTGCTGCGCAGCGATTTCAACGTGGGTCTGTTTGCCCCGGCTGTGGGTGACGAAGTGACGATCAAGTTGTCGATCGAAGCGGCCAAGGCGGAATAAGCCTAAACTGTATTGAAAAAGCCGCCGCGCAACACTGCGCGGCGGCTTTTTCATGCGGCATGCTCAGTTCCGCTTGGCTGTCAGGTTGGCGGTGACGGTGGCGGTGAACCCGACGGTTGATTCGTCACCATAGGTGGCCCCCATGCCAAAGGTGCGGCGGTCAATCGGGGTGGTGCCTGTCATTGTGGCGGTATCGCCGGTGATGGTCAGATCAAACGGCAGTTGCAACGGGGCTGTCACCCCGCGCAGGGACAAGGTGCCATCGGCCAGATAGCCGGTCGTGGCGGGCAGGATAGCGGCGGTGAATGTGGCGGTGGGGTGGGTGGCCACGTCAAAGAAATCGGCCGCCTTGGCCTGATCGGTGATAGACCCCAGCGTCAGGCTGGTGGTATCAATGGTGACAGTCACGGTGCCGTGACTGCCGCCGGTTGCAGTTTCATCAAAGGTGATATCAGCGGTCCATGTGGCGAAACTGCCCTGCACGGTGCTGCCCATCTGGTTGATCGCAAAGCCAAGCGTGCCTTCGGTGACCTGCCAGTTACCGGTCGGGGCGGGGGTGGCGGCGGGCTCTTCGGCGGTCTGTTCGGTGGCGGCGGCAGGTGCGGTGCTGTCGGTGCCAGCCATTGACCATGCGAGGCCGGCGCCTGCGGCATAAATTGCCAATGCCGCCACCGCAGGTGCGCGTGCATGCCGCGCACCGGAGGGCCGCGCCGGCGCGTGTGCGCCACGGGTCATGCGGGCCAGGGTGGCATCCTTGTCAATAAATGCATGTTTCAGCGCACCCGCGATGTGCAACAGGATGGATGCGACCAGCACCTTGGTGAACACCCAGTGCATGGCAGCCGCGGTTTGTGCCACCTGTTCCGAAGTGGCCACACCGGGCAGATCCTGCCCGAACGGCCACAGGATGGGGGCAAAACCATCTGTCGCGGCATGGTGCACCCAGCCCGACAGTGGCACAATGACAAGTGACAGATACAGCGCCCAATGCACCAATTCCGCGGCGCGCGTTTCCCAAGTGCGGTCAGGGTGCACGGGTTCGGGGCGGGTTTGGCTGAACGCCCACAGGATACGGATCAGCGCTACGGCAAAGGCTGCAACGCCTGTGGTCTTGTGGATTGAAAACAGCTGGGCCTTGGCCGCCAGTTCTGCGCCGGTGCCATAGGGCATCTGATTGGCAAACCAACCCAGCGGAATGGCAGACAGGATCAGAAGGGCGGTCAGCCAGTGCAACGTGCGGGCGACCGACCCATAGCTGGTGGCCGTATTTGCGGTGGTCATGC
>JAYUZO010000278.1:0-7174 GCA_043751715.1 Rhodobacterales bacterium
GCGACCCCAGCTATTTGCACATTTTTTGCACAGTTTAGGCCGTATGCGTATTTTTTGTGCAGCAAAGAAATGCGAATCGGTGGTACGGATACTCCACATTTCCCCTGCACGCAGATATGGTTTACGCGCATCAGACGTGAAACACGCGGGGCGACGGCAGCATGGCAGGCACAAACAAAGGGCGGTTGGTCGCGGATAAACGGTACGGCGCGCGTGCAGCCGCAGCCGCAAAACCCGCACCTGCACCACGCAAGCCCCGCACCCCGCGCCCACCGCGCCGGGGCGGAATTTCGGGGTTCATCCTTGGCTTGGCGGGCTTTTTCTGGCGGCTGATCTGGAAGGTGACGTTTTCCGTTACAACCCTTGTGCTGCTGGGCCTTGGCGCATGGGTATTCAGCATTTACAGCACCCTGCCGCCCGTGAACTCCATGCTGGATGGCCGCGCGCGCGGGTCTGTCACCCTGCTGGATACAAATGATCGCACTTTTGCCTACCGGGGCGAAACCTTTGGCATCACCACTGCAGATTCGGTCGCACAGGTGCTGCATGACGCGGTGGTCGCCACCGAAGACAAGCGGTTCTACGGCCATTTCGGCGTTTCACCGCGCGGCATTGCATCGGCCATCAGCATCAACATGGCCGCTGGGCGTGGCCCTTTGGAGGGGAACGGCGGGTCAACCATCACCCAGCAGGTGGCGAAACTTCTGTGCCTTGGCGTTGAATATGACGCCAGCCAGTGGGAATCAGAGGCAGCCTATGAAGAGGACTGCCGCAAGGGTGGAATTCAGCGCAAGCTGAAGGAAATCCCCTTCGCGATTGCGATGGAGTTCAAATACACCAAGGAAGAAATCCTGACGATCTACTTCAACCGCGCCTATCTCGGCGCCGGTGCGCGCGGGTTTGAAGCCGCCGCCGAACGCTATTTCGGCAAATCCGCCAAGGATGTGACGCCCGCCGAAGCCGCCATGCTGGCGGGCCTGCTGAAAGCGCCCTCGCGCTATGCCCCCACCAACAGCCTGCAACGCGCCCAGGACCGCGCCGCGGTGATTGTGGGGCTGATGCAGGATCAGGGCTATCTGACCGCAACGCAGACGGCAGAAGCACTCGCCAACCCGGCCAGCCTGTCGTCCAAGGTGGTCACGCAATCGGGTGGGTTCTTTGCTGATTGGGTGATGGAAATCGCGCCCGATTCTTTTGCCGGTGAAACCACCGAAGACGTGGTGATTCGCACCACACTTGACCCGCGCGTGCAGGCCGCGGCGGAGGAAGCGCTGGCCTGGGTGTTTGAAAACAAGGTACGCGACGGGTCAACCGCACAGGCGGCCATCGTGGTGATGTCGGCAGATGGGGCCGTGCGTGCCATGGTCGGCGGGCGCAATACCGAAGCGGCGGGCAGCTTTAACCGCGCCACACAGGCCCTGCGCCAAACCGGATCATCGTTCAAACCATTCGTCTATGCGGCCGCCCTTGACCTTGGCTACAGCCCGCTAGACTACGTCGATGACAGCCCGATGTGCGTGTTCACACCAGGGTCTGGCGACTGGTGCCCCGATAACTACGACCGCGAATTCAAGGGCCAGATCACGCTGATGCAGGCCCTGGCCGAAAGCCGCAACATTCCGGCTGTCCGCCTGTCGGAGGCGGTGGGGCGCGATATCGTGCGGTCGGTGGCATCGCAGTTCGGCATCCAGTCTGATCTGGCGGCGGGGCCGGCACTGGCGCTTGGCGCATCGGAATCAACGCTGATCGAAATGACGGGGGCCTATGCTGGCATCCTGAACGGCGGGTCGGCAGTAACACCTTACGGGCTGCTGGAACTGCGGATCAAAGGCGATGACGAGGCGCTATTCGGGGCAACTGGCGGCATCCGCGAACGGGTGATTTCGCAGCAGGCAGCCGAGGCGCTGACCTTCATGATGGCCGAGGTGATTAACGGTGGCACAGGCACGCGCGCGCGGCTGGACGGGCGCGAGGCTGCTGGCAAGACCGGCACCACCAACAGCGCGCGGGATGCGTGGTTTGTGGGCTTTACGGCCGATTATGTGGCGGGCGTGTGGATGGGCTATGATGACAACCGGCCATTGACGGGTGTCACCGGCGGCGGCCTGCCTGCGGAAATCTGGCACGAGGTGATGGTGCGGGTGAATGACGGGGTCGAGGTGAAACCACTGCCGATGGCACTGCCACAGCCATCAGGCGTGATCTTTCAACCGGGGCTTCCGGATGCAGGGCCAGTAATCACCGAAGGCATGACCGAGGCGGAAATCAACGAACAGGTCCTGCAAGATGTGCTGCGCACGCTGGGGGAATAGGGCTACGAATTTTCGGCGAAAATTCAGGTTGTGACGGGGGCAGTTGTGACGGGAGCAGTTGTGAATTTTCGCAGAAAATTCGTGAACACAAACCCTATATGTCGGCGAAGTAATCCTCATCCACCGACCGCAGCACATAGGTCTTGCGCGCCCGCACGCCCACCTCATGCGCAATCATCAGCCGGGCCAGCCTGTCACCGTTGATCAGCACGATCCGGTGCTGCACCTTGCGCAAATAATCCCGCGCCTCTTTCGAAAAGTCAGAGGTGGTGACAAACACCCCCTTGTTCGCCCCCTCACCCGTCAAAGACCCCACAAACGCCTGCAGCGCCGGACGCCCCACCTTGCTGTCGGGCGCATAGCGTTTGGCCTGAATGTAAACCGCATCCAACCCCAACGCGTCTTCATTGATGATCCCGTCAATTCCACCATCACCCGATTTGCCAATCCGCTCACCCATCGCCCGATCACCGCCGCCCATGGCCAGTAGCAGATCGACGATCAGTTGTTCGAAACGGGTCGGGTGCAGGGCCTGTATCGCCTGAAGCAATTCCTCGGTCAGTGCCGCATCAATTTTTGCATGGGCAGACTCCATCTGGTCTTCCGGAGTTTGACGGTCGGTTGGAACCAGAGTGTTACTGTCTTTTCCATCCGCAGCAACAAGGTCAGTAACGGCTCTGGTGCGCCATTCCATAAATTCGGGAAACTGCGCCAGAACAGTATTGTCGATGCGTACCGGGTGAGCCGCAAGGATTTCACGGCCACGGTTTGTAATCTGATGCACGTTCCGGCGCGGGCTTTCCAGACAGCCGGCTTTGGAAAGATATGTCCGGGCCCAATGCGCCCGACTGGCCAGAACTGAAATCCGCCCACTTGGCAAAAGCTCGTGAGCTTCTGCGTCTGATACCGAAAACTGCTGGCGTAACGCTGGAATTGCTTCTGTCACGTTACGTGCACCTTCAGCAATCGCTGCAAGAACGGGCCGCATCATCGTTTCATAGTCAGGCACGGGCATGCGACACTCATCCACAGATTGCGTTGGTCAAACCCTAATGTTCCGCAAGGGGAACGCAACCCGAAAGGATACGCCTACGCCCGCATCCCCACCACCGCCACGCCCAGCACGCCCAAAACCTTCGCCTCGATCTGCGCCGCATCCATGCCCGCCACGCGGTACATCGCCTCCGGGCTGGCCTGGTCAATGAACACATCCGGCAGCACCATGCTGCGGAATTTCAGGCCCCGGTCAAACACACCTTCATCCGCCAAAAGCTGCGCCACGTGTGACCCAAAGCCCCCCACAGCACCTTCTTCAATCGTAATCAGCGCCTCATGATCCCGCGCCAGCGCAAGGATCAGGTCCCGGTCCAGCGGCTTGGCAAAGCGCGCATCCGCCACTGTGGGGGCCAACCCCCGTGCTGCCAGCGCCTCAGCTGCCACCAACACCTCACTCAGACGCGTGCCGAATGACAGGAGCGCCACGCGCGCGCCCTCGCGCACCACCCGGCCCTTGCCAATCTCCAGCGGCACCCCCCGCGCGGGCATATCCACCCCCGTGCCATCGCCGCGCGGAAACCGAAACGCAATCGGCCCCGCGTCATGCCCTGCCGCCGTCGCCACCATATGCACCAGTTCCGCCTCATCCGCCGCAGCCATCACCACGATGCCCGGCAGGTTCGCCAGAAACGCCACGTCGAACGCGCCTGCATGTGTCGCCCCATCCGCCCCCACCAGCCCCGCACGATCAATCGCAAAGCGCACGGGCAGGCGCTGAATGCACACGTCATGCACCACCTGATCGTAACCCCTTTGCAGGAACGTCGAATACAACGCACAAAACGGCTTCATCCCCCCCGCCGCCAACCCCGCGCTGAACGTCACCGCGTGCTGTTCGGCAATGCCCACGTCAAAGCACCGCGTCGGAAACCGTTCCGCAAACAGGTTCAGCCCCGTGCCATCCGGCATCGCCGCCGTAATCGCCACGATCCGCGCATCCGCCTGCGCCTCGGCAATCAGGCTTTGCGCAAACACCTTGGTGTAACTCGGCGCGTTGGATTTCGCCTTGGCCTGCGCGCCCGTCAGCACATCAAACTTCGCCGTTGCATGGCCCTTGTCCGCCGCCGCTTCGGCCGGGCCATAGCCCTTGCCCTTTTTGGTGATCACATGCACCAGCATCGGCCCCGTCGCCCGCGCCTTGATCGTGCGCAGCACCGGCAACAGCTGATCCAGATCATGCCCATCAATCGGCCCGACATAGGAAAAACCCAGCTCTTCAAACAGCGTGCCGCCCACCGTCATGCCCTTGAGCATTTCCTTGGCCCGCCGCGCGCCTTCCTGAAACGGTTCCGGCAACAGCGACACCGCCCCCTTGGCCGCCGCCTTCAGCTCTTGAAACGGCCCGCCCGAATACAGCCGCGTCAGATAGGATGACAGCGCACCCACCGGGGGGGCGATGCTCATTTCATTGTCATTCAGCACCACGATCAGCCGCTTTTTCAGATAGCCTGCGTTGTTCATCGCCTCATAGGCCATGCCCGCCGACATCGCCCCATCACCAATCACCGCAATCGCATCCCCCGGATCGCCGCCAAGGCCCGCCGCACAGGCAAAGCCAAGGGCCGCAGAAATGGATGTGCTGGAATGCGCCGCCCCGAACGCATCATAGGGGCTTTCCGACCGCTTGGTAAAACCGCTTAAGCCCCCCTCCATCCGCAAGGTGCGGATACGGTCGCGCCGCCCGGTCAGTATCTTGTGCGGATAGCATTGGTGGCTGACATCCCAGATGATCTTGTCACGCGGCGCATCAAACACCGCATGCAGCGCCACCGTCAGTTCCACCACGCCCAGACCCGCGCCCAGATGGCCCCCTGTCACAGACACCGCCGAAATCGTCTCGGTGCGCACCTCATCTGCCAGCTGTCGCAACTGCGAATCTGAAAGGGATTTCATATCCGCAGGCACAAACACGCGGTCCAACAGGGGCGTAAGGGATTGGATCATCTTATTTATCCCTTGCGATGGTAAACCGCGCGGCCTCTTTCAACAGGTCGGCTTTATCGCCGTAGGGGGCCAGCGCATCGCACGCCTCCTCCATCAGTGATCTGGCCCGCACGCGTGCGCCATCAAGCCCCAGCAGCGAAACAAACGTCGCCTTGCCCGCCGCCGCATCCTTGCGCAGTGCCTTGCCCGCCGTGGCTGCATCACCCACCGTATCCAGCACATCATCGGCAATCTGAAACGCCAGCCCCAGCGCCGCCGCATACCGCGCCAGCGGTGCGGTATCCGCCCCCGCCATCACCGCCCCCGCCGTCGCCGCCCAGCTGATCAAGGCCCCCGTCTTGCCCGCCTGCAATGCCGTGATCGCCTCAAGTGACAGGGGCACCGCCGCCGTTTCAGCTGCAATATCCAACGCCTGCCCCAAAACCATGCCCTGTGCCCCAGCCGCCCGCGCCATACCCGCAATCAGCGCCACGCGGTTGCCCAGCGCCCCGTCGCACAGCAATTCAAAGGCCAGCGTCTGCAACGCATCACCCGCCAGCACTGCCGTTGCCTCATCCCATTTCACATGCACCGTCGGCTGGCCGCGCCGCAGCGCATCATCATCCATGCAGGGCAAATCATCATGCACCAGACTGTAGGCATGCATCGCCTCAATCGCCGCAGCCGCATGCACGCCGCCCTGCGCATCGTGCAACCGCGCGCTTTCCATTACCAGAAACCCGCGCAACCGCTTGCCGCCCTTCACGCTGTAGCGCATCGCCTGCACCACCGACACATCCGCCATACCCGCAAGCGCTGCATCCAGCCGCGCCTGCACAGCCACACCGTCCGCCACAAGTACGGCTTGAAAATTCACATCCCCTCCACGGGCGTTGTCCCCACCGCACGCCCCTCTGCCACGCGGATCAGTTCCACCTTCTCCTCCGCTTCGCGCAGTTTGGCTGCACAATGCGCCCGCAGATCCGCCCCGCGCTGATACAGCGCAATCGACTGGTCCAGCGGCACTTCGCCCTTTTCCAGCGCACTTACCACCTGCTCCAACGCCGCCATCGCCGCCTCAAACGTCATTTCTGCAACCGGCTGATCCGTCATGTATCCCCCAACGCGCCCACATGGGCTGCCACACAGTCCTGCAATGCGGCCAGATCATAGCCACCTTCCAGACAGGATACCACCCGCGCCCCTGCCACCCTGCACAGCGCCCGCGTCAGCCAATCATAGTCGTCCGCCTGCCAGTTCAGCCCCGCCAATGGATCATCACTATGTGCATCAAACCCAGCCGATATCAGCAGAAGTTGCGCAGAATAATCCGCCAGCGCCGGCAACACCCGCGCCTCATACACCGCCCGCATCGCCGCCCCGTCACTGCCCGCGCGCAACGGCAGGTTCACCATCTGCCTATGTGCCCCCACCTCTGTTGCCGCCCCTGACCCCGGATATAGCGGCATCTGGTGGCTACTGAAGAACCGCACACCCGGCTCATCCCACAGCAAATCCTGCGTGCCGTTGCCATGGTGCACATCGAAATCCACAATCGCCACACGTTCGACACCCCGCGCCAACGCATGCTTTGCCGCAATCGCCACCGTGCCAAAGATGCAAAACCCCATCGCCGTCGCCGTTTCCGCATGGTGCCCCGGTGGCCGCGCCGCCACAAACGCCCGGCTGATTGAAGACGGGCCATCCATCACCGCATCCACCGCCGCACAGGCCCCACCCACTGCCCGCAACGCCGCCTCAACCGACCCCGGCGACAAATAGGTATCCCCATCCAGCTGCACCCACCCAGCCGCAGGCGAGGCCGCCCGCACCCGCGCCAGATACGCCGCCGGATGGCAGCGCAGAATATCCGCATCATCCGC
>JAYUZO010000279.1:0-7661 GCA_043751715.1 Rhodobacterales bacterium
GTGGTTGCTGGCCGAAATTGGCATGGATTATGCCCATGTCCCGGTCATGCAGGCCTACCGTCTGGCAGACCCTGCGGCAGCAGATGCGCCTTTGCACACAGCCTCGGCTGCCTACCTTTCCATCAATCCGCAGGGCCAGATCCCCTGTATGACCGATGGTGCGCTGACCCTGACCGAATCCATGGCAATTACCCTGTATCTGGCAGCGCAGTATGGTGGTGATCTGGGACCACAAGACGCGGCCGAGGCCGCACTGATGGCGCAATGGGCCTTGCATGCAGCATCGTCGGTAGAAACGCCCGCACTGGAAATCCTGTATGCCCAACGCGATGCAGGCGACGGGCCGGAAGGCCATGCAACCATTGCCGTTGCAGCCGAAAAGCTGCTCCGCCCGCTTGCGCGGCTTGAGGTGCATCTGGCGGCATCACCCTACCTTGTGGGCGCGCGCTTTACAGTGGCCGACATCAACACCGCCGAATGCGTGCGCTATGCCCAAGGGCACGCGGCGCTGATGGCCGAGTTTCCGGTGGTCAGGGCGTGGCTGGACCATGTGCAGGCGCGCCCGGCGTTTCAGACCATGTGGGCGCTGCGCACAGCGGAACCGGCGTAAACGGGGGGCTGTCTGCCCCCCGCACCCCCCGAGGATATTTGAGCCAAGATGAAAGGGTTTCAGGTGAAGGGCACCGTTCCAACAATGGTAACACGCGTACCGCGCATCAGGTGATGGATGTGTGCCTTGATCTGAACAGAGCGCGAATGAATTGGGTTGCCCAAGAGTTTGGCCAGATCATCATCCGCACCGCACTGCGCCAAATGGCTGCGACCACGCTTGGCCTATGGCTGCGCCAGCGCAGCACCTGATCCACCACATCTTGCGGCTGGCGGTCTTGCGGGCGGGGCCCGTTCGGTGGCACTGTGCCGCCAACCCAGACAGGCAGCCCCATGACCGATCTTCTTTCCCAGTCCCCCGATGATTACAACGCCAGCGCCATTGAGGTGCTGGAACCGCTGGAGGGCGTGCGCAAACGCCCCGGCATGTATATCGGCGGTACGGATGAACGCGCCCTGCATCACCTTGTGGCCGAAATCCTTGACAACGCCATGGATGAGGCCGTCGCCGGCCACGCCAACCGGATCGAGGTGGATTTGCAGGATGGCAACACCATCACCATCCGTGACAACGGCCGCGGTATTCCGGTTGATCCGCATCCCAAATTCCCCACCAAATCCGCGCTTGAGGTGATCTTTTGCACGCTGCATGCCGGTGGCAAATTCGGCGGCAACGCCTATGCCACGTCTGGCGGTTTGAACGGCGTCGGATCATCCGTCGTCAACGCCCTGTCAGACCTGCTGCGGGTGGAGGTCGCCCGCAACCGCGAACTGTACGTCCAGTCGTTTTCGCGCGGCATCCCCCAAGGCCCCATCCGCATGGTCGGCCCCGCCCCCAACCGCCGCGGATCATCCGTCACCTTTCGCCCCGATCCTGAAATCTTTGGAAGCCAGCTGCTGAAACCCGCCCGCGTGATGCGCATGGCGCGGTCCAAGGCCTATTTGTTTTCGGGCGTTGAAATCCGCTGGAAAACCGCCGTGCCTGATGGTGACACACCGATGGAGGCGACGTTCCACTTTCCTGGCGGGCTTGCCGATTATCTGACCGACACGCTGGAAAAGGCTACGACCTATGCCGAGCGTCCTTTTGCCGGCAAGGTCAGCTTTCAGGAAAAGTACAATCTGCCTGGTTATGTCGAATGGGCCATCAACTGGAGCCCGATGCGGGATGGCTTTATCCATTCCTATTGCAACACCGTGCCCACCCCCGAAGGTGGCACGCATGAGGCCGGGTTCTGGGCCGCCATCCTGAAAGGCATCCGCGCCTATGGCGAACGTGTGAAAAACCGCAAGGCCGAACAGATTACCCGTGATGACATGCTGTCAGGCGGCTGCGCGCTGATCAGCGTTTTCATCCGCGAACCGCAGTTCGTGGGCCAGACCAAAGACCGGCTGGCAACAGAAGAGGCCGCGAAATATGTTGAAGGTGCAGTGCGTGATCACTTTGACACCTGGCTGGCCGCCGATCCGAAATCCGCGGGCAGCATCCTCGATTTTCTGGTGCTGCGCGCCGAGGAACGCCTGCGCCGCCGGCAGGAAAAGGAAACGCAGCGCAAGACGGCCACCAAACGCCTGCGCCTGCCGGGCAAGCTGACCGATTGTTCCGCCACCAACCGCGACAATACCGAGCTGTTCATCGTGGAGGGTGACAGCGCGGGCGGGTCGGCCAAGGCCGCACGCAACCGCGAAACGCAGGCACTGCTGCCGCTGAAGGGCAAAATCCTGAACGTTCTGGGGGCGGCCTCGGCCAAACTGCACGACAACGCCGAACTGCGTGATCTGTGCGAGGCGTTGGGCGTGGCCATGGGCACCAAATTCCGCGTCGATGACCTGCGCTATGACAAGATCATCATCATGACGGATGCCGATGTGGACGGCGCGCATATCGCGTCCCTGCTGATGACGTTCTTCTTTACCCAAATGCGCCCGCTGATCGACAAGGGGCATCTGTATCTGGCCTGCCCGCCTCTGTACCGGCTGACCCAGGGGGCCGAGCGGATTTATGTGGCGGATGATGCGGCGAAAGAGAAATGGATGGCCAAAGGGAGCATCGGCGGCAAGGGCAAGATCGACGTGCAACGCTTCAAGGGCCTGGGCGAGATGGACGCGAAGGATCTGAAGGACACGACGATGAACCCAGCGACAAGGCGGCTGATCCGGGTGAGCATTGACGAGGACGCGCCGGGGGAGACGGGGGATTTGGTGGAGCGGTTGATGGGGAAAAAGCCGGAGTTGCGGTTCCAGTATATTCAGGAGAACGCTAGGTTTGTGGAGGAGTTGGATGTGTGAGGGGAAGCTTGCCCGTCTGAACTGGGCAAGTTCGCTGAACAGACTGACGGCAGGCCCTGCCGCAATCGTGGATCATTCATGCAGCCGACATGCCGCAACGCAGGGCTTAGGGGGTTGTGGAGCGGTCGGTCTCCAGTCGCAAACCGATCGTCTGCCCATGGGCCAATAGTCCCATGACCATGATGATGACGCCAGCCATTTCAAGCGTTTCTTCCAGCGTTGATACAACGAGATAGACCGGGTTAAAAAACGTGGGGTCCGCCACCACGCTGCCCACAATCTCTAATCCCAGTCCGCCCGACACGAATACAATGCCGGCCAGAATGAAATAGTTGCGGGTCCGCTTTGGCAGTTTCAGCACCCATCGTAAAAACACGGCCGCGATCAGCAACACCAGAACCGCACCCGGAATGACCCACAGGAAATGGTTCAGATGCGCATCCTGCGTCTGTTCCATGTGCAGAATGACTGGCCACAGCCCGTGCAATTCCGCTATTTCGTCCACGGACATGTAGATGAACAGCCCGGCAAGCCAGAACCACGGCCTGCGCCCTGCCGGGGCAGAATAGCCAATGATGGCGGCACAGGCCGCCACAAGGAACAAAAGAATGACCGAAAACCACGAAGGGATGTTCATTTCCCCACTGAGCTCAAATAGATAGCCATATTGATCAATGGCCCCTTGCACGGGCTGGCACCACGGGCCTGACCAGCAGATCGTGGCGGTCGCGTGACATACAACCAAAAGAAGCAAAAGCAGGCCGCAAAACAACCCAAAGCGCAAATGCAAAGGCCATGTCGCCGATTTGAAATCTTGCTGTCTGGTCAAAAGGGTCAAGGCAAGGATGCTCCTGCAATTGAACGCATTCGCAATCAGGCAACCATATAATCCGGCAAGTATGCCGCAGATTGGTGAATCGATAAAGACCCATATCGAAAACAATCCGCTGTCGGGTTTTCCCCGTCGGCCTAGACCACCCGGCCCGCGTCCAGCCGCACCACGCGGTCCATCCGCGCCGCCAGCTCCATATTATGTGTAGCGATCAGCGCCGACAGGCCGGTTTCGCGCACCAGCGCCATCAGCGCGCCGAACACCTGATCCGATGTCGCCGGATCAAGGTTGCCCGTCGGCTCATCCGCTAGCAGCAGCCGTGGCGCGTTGGCAAGCCCCCGGCAGAAGGCCACGCGCTGTTGCTGGCCGCCTGACAACTCCGCAGGCCGGTGGCTTGCGCGGTCGGCCACGCCCACGCGGGCCAGCAGCAGCATCGCCCGCGCCTCGGCCTCGGCCCGCCCCACGCCATTCGCCAGTTGCGGCAGCACGATGTTCTCCAGCGCCGAAAATTCCGGCAGCAGATGGTGGAACTGATAGATGAACCCCACCGTCCCCCGCCGCACATCCGTGCGCGCCCGGTCACCCTTACCCGCCAGATCAACCCCGTCAATCAGCACACGGCCCGCATCGGGCGTATCCAGCAGGCCTGCGATATGCAGCAGGGTGGATTTGCCCGCACCCGATGGCGCAACCAGTGCCACCACTTCGCCCCGCGCTACGGTGACACTGGCGCCTTGCAGCACGCGCACTTCGTTGGGGCGGCCCGCATTATAAGTCTTTGAAACTGCGTCCAGAACCAGCGTGTCATTCATACCGCAACGCCTCAACCGGGTTCATCCGGGCCGCACGCCGTGCCGGAATCAGCGTGACAATGAACGACAGGCCCAGCGACAGGCCCACCGCCGATGCCACATCCCACGGCTGCAACTTGGCGGGCAGGAACGAGATTGACCTAACCGATGGGTCCCATATCCCCCCGCCTGACAGCGCGTTGACCATGGCAAAGATCGGGTCGATGTAGATGGCGAACAGGCACCCCAGGATCACACCCAGCGTCGTGCCAATCAGCCCGGTTGACGCGCCGCAGATAAAAAACACCCGCAGGATGCTGCCTTCGGTCAGGCCCATGGTGCGCAGGATGCCAATGTCGCGGCCCTTGTTCTTGACCAGCATGATCAGCCCGGAAATGATGTTCAGCGATGCGATCAGCACGAGAATAGCCATGATGATGAACATCATGTTGTCCTCAATATCCAGCGCGTTCAGAAACGCCCCCGCCGCATCGCGCCATGTCCATGGCAGGCCTTCGGGGGCTGCGTTCAGGATGGCGGGGGCGAAGGTATCAATCGCCTCGGGGTCGGTCACGGTGACGGCGAATTCATCGACAAAGCCTTCGCGGTTGAAATAGGGCTGGGCTTCGGCCATCGGCATGTAAATGCGGGTTTCATCCACGGCATAGCGCCCGGCGGTAAAGATATAGACCACCTCATAGGCGTTCACGCGGGGGCTGGTACCCATCGGCGTGCGGGCACCGTTGGGGTTGATCAGGCGCACTTTATCACCGACCGTGACCCCCAGATTGCGCGCAAGCACCGACCCCATCGCCACGCCCTGATCGAACCGCCCCAGATCGCCATAGGCATCAGCGCCGGTGCCCACGCGCGGAATGGCCGCCAGATCAGCGGCGGCGATGCCATAGATATCGGCCCCGCGCGATGTATCCTGAAACGTCGCCATCACCTGCCCCCGGATCAGGGGGGCGGCGGTCACAACGCCGGGAATGGCAAGCAGGCGGTCAGCGATCGGGTCTGTGTCAGCAAAGCCCTTGATTTCACGCCCGTTCGCGTCCAGCCGCGTGGTGGAATACAGCGTTACATGCGCATCAACGCCCAGGATCGTGCCCACGAATTCTTCGCGAAACCCCGCGCGCACCGCCATAACCGCAATCAGCGCGAACACGGCCAGCGTGATGCCCGCAAGGCTGATCCAGGTCATGATGCTGACGCCGCCTTCGTGGCGTTTGGCGCGCAGATAGCGCCAGGCGATCATCCATTCGAAGGCGGCAAAGGGGGCTGTACGGGTGCTTGACATGCGGCGGAGTGCCTTTGTTTTTCGGGGCACAGTGCGGTGCAGGGGCGGTGGCGTCAAGCAGTTAGGGGCGGTCCGTGCAACCCACAGCCACGACACGGAAATCTTAAGAAATATCACGCTGCCGTGCTTCACGCGTGGTCACTTTTTGCCCACGACAAGGTGTCAGCAGGCAGGCGAAATGAAGCGCTAGGGTGGCATGCGTTAAGCAACCCAGAGGGAGGACAGCATTGTGACATCTGCAACAGCAACGTATTTTCGGCAATCAACCTACAACGCGGGAAACGGGTTCGGCACCTCAACGCTGACGGACAATGATCTGATCCGCGGCGATGATGTGGGCGAGAGTGCCACGCTTTTCAGCTTCAGCTCTGAGATTTTGGCGACCATCACCTTTACCGATGGCACCAGTCTGTCAGGCGTCAAAAGCCTGTTCAGCTCGGCCGCATCCTACGGCGTTGGCGACTACTTCTTTCTGTTCGACACGGCCGCCCTTGCCGCCGTGGGCAAATCCATTTCCGATGTGGCGCAGGCCAACAGCTGGACCCCGACAGACCACAGCCTGAACTGGTCTGACCTTGGCTACACCGGCACGCCGGACGCCCCGCCCCCGCCACCACCGCCACCGGTGCTGAACCTGATTACCGGCACAAAGGGCAATGACCGCCTGTTTGGCACGGCGGGCGATGACCTGATCCGCGGTGGCGATGGCAATGACCGGCTGACCGGCCGCAGTGGGGCAGATACCTTTGTGTTCGGGGCCGATGCGCGTGATGGCAACCGCGACAGCGATGTGATCACCGATTTCAACGCGGCTGAGGACACGATCCTGTTCGAGGCCGGGGCGCGGATCGGCTTTGTCGAACAGCGCGGCGCCGATCTGTTCATCCAACTGAAAGGCGGGCGGGATTCGATCACCGTTCTGAACGCAGATCGCGGGATCGTTGCGAATTTCGATTTTTCCAGTGACGTGCTTCTGGGCTGATCCACCAAAGCGCCGGGCCATCTTTCACCACCGATGGCCCGGCAGCATCTGCGCAGGGCGGAAAGCGGGCGCATTTCGCTATTGTTTGCGGCAACCCCCGGCGCTGTCGGGCAAACGGCTGTCAGGCCACCATGACCGCAATCGCTGCGAAATGCAGCCCCGCGGCCACGGCCACGAACACATGCCAGATGGCGTTCTGGAACGGCAGGCGTTCCCACACATAAAACGCAACGCCCGCCACATAGGTCAGACCGCCCGCCACCAGCAGCCACAACGACAGCCCCGGCAACGCCGCTGACACGGGGCCGATCGCAATGATCCCGACCCAGCCCAGCAGAATGTACGCCACAATCGCCAGCCGGTCGTACCGGCCCGGCAATGCCACCTTGATGATGATCCCAAGCGCCGCACCCGCCCAGACCACAACGCCGATCGCCCACCCCCAGCCCGATGAAAGCTGCGGAATGATCGCCGTATAAGTACCCGCAATCATGACATAAATCATCGAATGGTCAAACCGGCGCAGCAGCCATTTCAACGCCCCCGGCGGCGTCATGTTATAGGCCAGCGAAAAACCCCACATCAGGAAAAACCCACCCGCATACACCGCAAGCGCCGTAAAGGTGCCAATCCCTGCCGTCTGCAAGGCATGAAACAGCAACAGCGGAAACGCGATCACCCCACCCAGCAGCGCCAGCGCATGCACAATCCCGTCTGCCAGCAATTCGTGCAGTGACAGCGGGCGTTTCAAGGTGCGGTAATGATCAACTGGCAGGGTCATGATGCAATCGTCGCAAGGAATGATGACCAAAACATGACTGCGCCATGCGTGCAGGGCAACAGACCTTTGTGTGATCT
>JAYUZO010000280.1:0-1993 GCA_043751715.1 Rhodobacterales bacterium
TGAATGAATGGGCACGTCGCCCACATCAATTTCCACCAGATCATGGATCAGCAGCATCCGGATCACCCGGTTGATATTGACCCCCGGTGCGGCCTGATCGGCCAGCACCATGGCATACAGCGCCAGATGCCAGGAATGTTCGCCCGAATTTTCACGCCGCGACCCATCCACCAGAGTCGTCGCCCGCAAGACCGATTTCAAGCGATCCGCCTCATTCAGAAACGCAAATTGCGCCTCTAACCTGTCGCTCAATGCCCGGTATCCGCCGCACGGGGGGCCACGGGCGCCTCACCACCCTCACGCGCGGCCTTGATCGTCTGCTCCAGAAACTTGCGGCCCCGCCGTTCGGCCAGCCGGAACCGCATGCAGGTCATGAACGCCTCTTGCATGGTCGGCGATGCCGCCAGCAGCACCTTTGACACCTGTTCATGCAGCCGGTCATCGCCCAGATCATCCATCGCGGCCAGCACGTCTTCCGACAGCTTTTCAGCCAAAGCATCAATCATTGCCATCAGCGCGTCGCCTCACCCAGCCGGCGTTTGACATAGCCTGACACCGTGTCGATCATCGGCTTCATATGCGCTTCTTCGTCTTTGAAAAAGTGATCCGCACCTTCGACCAGCGTGTGGGTGATTGTGATCCCCTTTTGCTCGTGCAGTTTGTTGACCAGTGAGACCGTATCCTTGGGGTTCGCCACCTTGTCTGCCGTGCCATTGATGATCAGGCCGGATGACGGGCAGGGCGCCAGAAAGCTGAAATCATAGGTGTTCGCAGGCGGTGCCACGGAAATGAACCCGGTGATTTCCGGCCTGCGCATCAGCAATTGCATGCCGATCCACGCGCCAAATGAAAAACCCGCCACCCAGCAATGTTTGGCGTTCTGGTTCATGGATTGCAGATAATCCAGCGCCGATGCCGCATCAGACAGCTCTCCAATGCCCTGATCGTATTCGCCCTGGCTTCGCCCCACACCACGAAAGTTGAACCGCAGCACGGTGAACCCAAGGTTATAGAACGCGTAGTGCAGGTTATAGACCACCTTGTTGTTCATCGTGCCGCCGTATTGCGGGTGCGGATGCAGCACGATGGCAATCGGCGCGTCGCGTTCCTTTTGCGGGTGGTAACGGCCTTCAAGCCGCCCATCGGGGCCAGCGAAAATGACTTCGGGCATTCAGTTCCTGCCTGTATCGGGAGCGATTTCTTGACAGTTTCGCTCGGTCAATCTAGAACCATTCTAAAGGGCTGTGACAGCCCAGCAAAGGGGTTCGGTTGAGTTAAGCCCCCCGTTGAAGAACGTCAATGTTTTTGGGGATCACATCGTGAAGCTATCAACCAAAGGGCGCTATGCGATGGTGGCACTGTGCGATCTGGCGCTTGCGGGCAGTAATGATCTGATCTCGCTTGCGGCGATTTCCAAGCGGCAGGATATCAGTCTGCCCTATCTGGAACAGTTGTTTGTCAAACTGCGGCGTGCGGGGCTGGTGGATGCGGTGCGCGGGCCGGGCGGGGGGTACAAGCTGACCCGCAGCCCCGATGCGATCCGTGCCAGCGAAATTCTTGAGGCGGTTGAGGAAAATGTAGATGCGATGCACGCAGGCGCAGGGGCCAGCGGTGGGTCATCCGGCAGCCGGGCGCAATCGCTGACCAACCGGCTGTGGCAGGGGTTGTCGGCCAATGTTTATGTCTACCTGCATCAGGTGCGGCTGTCCGACATTGTGGGCAATGCGCTGACGCCGTGCCCGGCGGTGCCCAACCTGTTCCGCGTGGTGGATGAGGAATGAGCCGTATCTATCTGGACTGGAACGCAACCACGCCTTTGCGGCCCGAGGCGCGGTCGGCGATGGTGGCGGCAATGGATGTGGTGGGCAACCCCAGTTCCGTGCATGCCGAAGGGCGCAGCGCCAAGGCGGTGATCGAACGGGCGCGTTTGCAGGTGGCGCAGGCCTTTGGGGCGGACGGGGCCGATATCGTGTTCACGTCAGGCGCAACCGAA
>JAYUZO010000281.1:0-7177 GCA_043751715.1 Rhodobacterales bacterium
GGCCCAACGGCCACGGGCCGAACTGTTGGGGTTTTGCGCTGGTCATCCCCGCGCAGGCGGGGACCCAACTTTGGCCGTGCTGCGCATGTGCAAGGTGGCCCCCCGCCTGCGCCGGGATGACAAGGCGAATGGGGCAGCACGTTGCAATCCCAGATCGGGGGAGCCCGACCCATAATCGCCCACACCCACCCAATTCGCCAACACGGCCAGCCATCCCAAACCCACCGCACGGGAAAACGACAGAAAAACCCGGATTATCAACCTCATCTCCCCGATTAATCCAGCGCCCGCAGGCACTTGCACCCCTCAGGGCATCAACTGCCCGCCGTTCACCTCAATCACCTGCCCAACCACATAACCCGACAGCGCGCGTGACGCCAAAAACAGATAGGCCCCCGCGCATTCCTCGGGGCCTGCCAGGCGCCCTGCAGGGATCGTGGCCTTTTGCGCTTCCAGTTGCGCCGCCGTTGAATAGCGGTCGTGGAACGGTGTCAGAATCACCCCCGGCGCCACCGCATTCACCCGAATGCCAAACGGGATCAGCTCCTTTGCCATCCCCCGCGTCACGTTATGCACAAACGCCTTGGCCGACCCATACAAGCCCGCCCCCCCGCTTGCCCCATTCCGTGCTGCCACCGAGGTTGTGTTGATGATGAACCCCGTGCCCGTTTCCGCCGCCGCCTGCTTCAACGGCCCGATTGCCGCCTGGGATGCCACCACCACCGACCGCGCGTTCAGGTCCATGATCTGGTCATAATCCACCTCGGCCAGATCAGCATAAGCCACCCGCCGCACCATGCCGCCCGCGTTATTGATCAACCCATCCAGCCGCCCGAACGCCGCCACCGCCTGCGCCACAGCATCACGCGCACCCGCCCCCGTGCGCATATCCGCCTGTATCAGCACCGCACCCGGACAATCCACCACCACCGCGCGGCCTTCGT
This sequence comes from Rhodobacterales bacterium, assembly GCA_043751715.1. Taxonomy (GTDB): domain Bacteria; phylum Pseudomonadota; class Alphaproteobacteria; order Rhodobacterales; family Rhodobacteraceae; genus JAAFHS01. The sequence goes on from JAYUZO010000281.1 coordinate 945, forward strand.
CCACACTGCTGTTGCAATGCACCGCCACCCGTGCCCCCTGCGCCGCAAACGCCCGCGCCACCGCCGCACCAATACCCGTGGAGGCGCCTGTCACCAGTACCACCTTGCCCGCCAGATCCGGTATCCGCACACCCATGTCGCCTGCTCCCTTTGCCGCCATTCGCTGCACATTCCCTGCACTTCGCACCGTTCACAAGGGGCCATCCCCATGAACGGAGCCTATACATGCGCCTCACCCTCCTCCACCCCGCCCACACCTCCATCGGCAGCCGTGTGCCGCATGAAAACCTGCCCCCCTTGGGCCTTCTGTCCATCGGCGGCCCGTTGATTGACGCAGGTCACCATGTGCGCCTTATCAACGCCGACCCCGGCAACTGGACGCCAGAACAAACCGTCACCGCCACCCTTGCCACAAGGCCCGAGGCCGTGCTGATCGGCCATTCCGGCAGCACGTCCGCCCATCCCACAGTCGTCGCCCTTGCCATCCAGCTCAAGGCCCAAGACCCCGCCCTGATCATCATCTACGGCGGCGTTTTCCCCAGTTATCACTGGGCCGATATCCTGCGCGATTGCCCCGCCATTGACATCATCGTGCGCGGCGAAGGCGAATCCACCGCGCCCGCCCTCATCCGCGCCCTCGCCAACCACACCCTCCACACCACCCCCGGCATCGCCTACCGCGCGGGCGGCACCCCCACCGCCACCCCCCCAGCCCCCATGCTGCGCACCCTGAATACCCGCATCGGCTGGGAACTTATCGACTTTGCCCAGCACAGCTATTGGGGCGGCAAACGCGCCGTCGTCATGCAATTCTCACGCGGCTGCCCGCACCTGTGCACCTACTGCGGCCAGCGCGGCTTCTGGACCCAGTGGCGCCACCGCGACCCTGCCCAATTCGCCGCCGAAATCGCCCGCCTGCACCGTGACCATGGCGTGGAACTCGTCAACCTCGCCGATGAAAACCCCACCTCATCACCCAAAGCGTGGGAGGCCTTTCTGCATGCCATGATCGCCGAAAACGTGCCCGTCCTCATCGTCGGCTCCACCCGCGCCGATGATATCGTCCGCGACGCAGATATCCTGCATCTGTACAAACAGGCCGGCTGCATCCGCTTCCTCATGGGGCTGGAAGGCACAGATGAGGCCATGCTGACAACCGTCAAAAAGGGCGGCACCCGCGCCAAAGATCAGCAGGCCATCACCCTGCTGCGCCAGAACGGCATGATCGGCCTGTGCACCTTTGCCGTCGGGTTTGAAGAGGAAACCGATGCCGATTACGCCCGCCTGCTGCGCCATCTCCTCCGCTATGACCCCGATCAGGTGATGAGCGTCTATGCCACCCCCCACCGCTGGACGCCGTTCCACACCCAATCCGCCCACCGCCGCGTCGTGCAAACCGACCTGCGCCTGTGGGATTACAAACATCAGGTGCTTGAGACACCAAAGGTGCCCGCATGGCGCGTGTTCCTGTGGGTGAAACTGATCGAGGCCACGCTGCAACTGCGCCCCCGCGCCCTTGCCCGCGTCTGGCTTCACCCCGACCCCGACATCCGCCATGCCATGCGCTGGTACACGAAAATGGGCAAAGGTGTGTGGCTGATGGAATGGCGCGATTTCTTCACCCGCCGTGCGAGGCCCGGCCAGACCGTCGCCGAATTCTGGGGTCAGGATCAACTGGTGGAAAACAGCATGGTGCGCCCGCCGCGCCTGCCCACACCAGTGCAGCAAAAGGCCGCGTGACGTGCCCTATCGGTTTCATCTTTGCCCAAATATCCGCGCCGCAGGCGCCCACTTTCAGCCGCACGCACCGTGCCGGAAATTGCGCAATTTCCGGGTCGCCCCGGCCCACTGGCCCGCGTTACCTGCCCTGACAGATACCCATCACAGGACCACCCCCATGACCTTTCAGATCCACCCCCTGCCCCGCGCCCAGTTTGCCCCACTGTTCGCCCTGTCAGTTGCCGACCTCGCCCTGCGCCATATCCGCCGGGTTACCGCTGATACCTGCCCCGGCTTTCCCTGCCGCGTCAGCCTTGAAGATGCCACCCCCGGTGAGGATGTGCTGCTGCTGAACCATCAACACCTTGATGGTCCCGGCCCCTATGCCGCAAGCCACGCCATCTATGTCCGCACCACAGCCCCCGAGGCCCGGATCGCCCCCGGCATTGTCCCACACGTACTGGCCAGTCGGCTGCTGTCAGTGCGCGCCTTTGATGCTGACCAGATGATGATGACAGCCGATGTGGTGGCAGGCACTGACCTTGCCCCTGCACTAGATGCGATGTTCGCAGACCCGCGAAACGCCTTCGTCCACATCCATAATGCCAAACAAGGTTGCTATGCCGCCCGCGCAACACGCGCCTGATCACCTGCAACACATCCAGCGCGTTGACGCAAATCAAAGCAGTGCAAATCGGGTGACGGTTGGCAGATCAGCCCCTTGCCCCATCCTCTCTGCACAAATATGCGCGCCGCAGGCTTCCGCAGCCACAGCAATCCCTCAGCCCGTCAACCAGCCCTGCGCCACAGCCCCCAAACTGCCAGCAGCCCTGCCACCGCCAGAAACCCGAACTTCAGCCCCGTGATCACGCTTAACGTCGCCACCTCGCCGATCTCATGCAAACCATGGGTCAGCAGCCCCGCCACCATCCGGTTTTCCAGCAGATCAAAGCCCAGATACAGCGCCGCAGGCACACACCCGAGCCACCCCCGCCGCCAGACCGGCAAGGCCAGCGTCACCGTAAGCGCCAGCATCAATGCCAGATCCGCCCGGTGCAGCGGCCCCAGATACACCGCCCGCGTCCCCTCCGTCAGCCCCGTCAGATAGGCCTGCGCGTCAGCAAAACCATAAAACCGCAGGTCAAACGGCGGCAGGTCGCCCACATAAACCTGCGCCGCAAAGTGCCGCCAGACCAGATAGGCCACCGCCGCCAGCACCGCAGGCATAGCATACAGCACCCGCATCACGGGCCTACTCAAGTGCAGCCCCAAGGCCCCGCATCAGCCCCGTGAACACCGGGAATGACGTGGCAATCGGGCTTGCGTCATCCACCGATACAGCCGCCTTTGCCGCCATCCCGCAGATCAGGAAAGACATCGCAATCCGGTGGTCAATATGTGTTTTGCACACCGCCCCCCCCGGCACGCCCCCCGCCCCCATGCCATGCACGATCAGCGTATCCTCATCTTCCTCCACCCGCACCCCACAGGCCTCCAACCCCCGCGCCATCGCGTCAATCCGGTCCGATTCCTTGACCCGCAGCTCTTTGACCCCCCGCATCACCGTGCGCCCCGTCGCGAATGACGCCACCACCGACAGAACAGGATATTCATCAATCATGCTCGGCGCGCGAGCCGCTGGCACCTCGATGCCCTTCATATCGCCCGAAAACCGCACCCGCAGGTCCGCCACAGGCTCCCCGCCCTCCTCGCGCGGATTTTCAAACACGATATCCGCCCCCATTTCCACCAGCGTCAGATACAAGCCATTCCGCGTCAGGTTCTGGCTCACCCCCGGCACAAACACCTCTGACCCCTCCACGATCAACGCCGCGCACACCGGAAACGCCGCCGATGACGGGTCACGCGGCACCGCCACCACTTGCGGGCGCAACTCCGGCTGGCCCTGCAGCGTGATCACATGCCCCTCACTGGTCTTTTCCACATGCAACTTCGCCCCGAACCCCAGCAGCATCCGCTCTGAATGGTCCCGCGTCGGTTCCCGCTCAATCACCACCGTCTCACCCGGCGCATTCAGCCCCGCCAGCAGCACCGCCGATTTCACCTGCGCACTCGCCACCGGCAAGGCATAGCGCACCGGCACCGGGTGCGCCGCACCCACCACCGTCATCGGCAACCGCCCGCCGCGGCGACCATAAGCTTGCGTGCCGAACAGCGACAGCGGGTCCGTCACCCGCCCCATCGGCCGCTTGCGCAAAGACGCATCGCCCGTAAACGTCGCCGTAATCGGCGTCGTCGCCATGCAGCCCATGATCAGCCGCACCCCCGTGCCCGAATTGCCGCAATCAATCACATCCGCCGGTTCCGCAAACCCGCCAACCCCCACCCCATGCACCGACCACGCCCCCGGCCCATGCTGCACCACATCCGCCCCGAATGCCCGCATCGCGGCGGCAGTATCCAGCACATCCTGCCCTTCCAAAAGGCCCGTCACCCGCGTCTCGCCCACCGCCATCGCCCCGAAGATCAGCGCCCGGTGCGAGATCGACTTATCCCCCGGCACCTCTGCCACCCCCCGCAAAGGGCCAGACTTTCGCGCAGTCATCGGTTCAGGCGTTCCATGGGCAGACATCGGCAGGCTCCTTCAAATGCCCCTGCCTGATACCCCAAGGGCACCAAGGCGTCCACCACCCGAAGGCCCTTTCATCTGTCCATAAATATCCGCGCCGCAGGCAAATGCCGGAGCGCGCATGCGCGACGAAAGAAACAATATCGTCGCCCCTTCTTCAGGGGCGGCGATTCCGCATGGTTACCGCCCGTTGCGCAGATAGGTCAGGTAATGTGGCGGGCGCCCTTCGCGCAGGGCCTTTTGTTCATAGCGCGTCGATGGCCAGTCAGCCCAGGCCACCGCCCCGTCATCCACCACGTCAAACCCCGCCAGCGGCACCTCTTCGCGTGTCTGGCGCACATAATCCGTAATATCCGTCGCCACCCGGAATTCCGCCCCCGCCTGCATCACCCGCGCCAAAGCCCCAAGGTACCCCGGCGTCACAAACCGCCTGCGGTGATGGCGCGCTTTCGGCCAGGGGTCCGGATAGTTCAGAAAAGCGCGCGCCACGCAGGCCCCCGGCAGCACCTCGAACAGATCGCGCACATCGCCCGGATGGATCATCAGGTTATTCAGCCCCGCGTCCCGCACCTTGCCCAGCAGCATCGCAATCCCGTTCACAAACGGCTCACACCCGATCAGAAACACATCCGGATTGGCCTGCGCCATCGCAAACAGATGCTCACCGCCGCCAAAGCCCACTTCCAGCCACAATGGCCGCCCGCCCGTGATCGCCGCCACATCCAAAGGCACCCGCGCGGGGTTCACATCACGCGTCACACCCTGCAGTGACAAAGGTGCCAGCCCTTCGGCCAGATAGGTTTTCTGGCTCGCCCGCAGCGTCTTGCCGCGGATGCGCCCGTAAAAGTTGCGACGTTCTTCCAGCGGGATGGGATGATCTGACATGGCCCGCGCCCTAACCAGCCCACGCGCTGCCGTCAACCCGGACTTGGCCTATTCCCGCCCCACATCCCGCACGACGATGCGCAGGATCGCCGGCATCTCTTCGGAAATGCTGCGCTTGACCTCGCCCTCATACACCACCAGTTCCGCAAGGAATTCCACCCGGAAACTGCGGTCCCAGCGTTCATCCGCTTCCGCCCCGCTGCCATCCACCCGCGCGCCTTTGACCGCAAGCTGGATCGGCTCCAGAATATAACGCGGATCGCCAATCAGCACCTCTTCCGCCCCCGGTGCCAGCGTCACCCGCGCCACGCCCGCGCGTTCCGGTGCAATCGGCCCCGTTTCATAGTCAATCCCCTCACGCGGGTCGCGCGCATCGGACACCCGGTCAGCCCGGAACGAAAACCCCGCCATCGACCCCGTGTTATACACCAGATCAAACGGCTTGGCCTGCGTGTTGGTCACCGTCAGCTTGGCCGCATAATCCCACAGGTTCTGTGACACCGATGGATCAACGCACAGGCTGGGCGATGCCTTTATCGTCAGCGTATAGCCTACACCCACCGCCTCGGCGATAGTTTCCACGGCCATTGAACACGCACTGAACATCAGGCTTTCCCTTCCCCGTAAGACAGATCACCCACCCCGCTCATGCCACCACCACCTTGACCACGGCTTCCACGCCTGCCGCCTTGAACACCTTTTGTACCTCGATGGCGATCCAGTAGAACAGATAATCGGGGTATTTCGTGTTGCCATTGCGCCCCATCACGCAGTCGCTGTCAAAGTTGAACTTGGCCGCGTCCGCCGATGCAATCGGCGATGTTGGCAACACCACCGCCTTGTCAGGCAGGGACGCGCCCTTGAACGTCACCGTCGGGGCCGGCGTGGCCGAGGCCAGCTGAAAGATGTATTCATCCGGCAGGCCCAGCGTATGGCCAATCTCATGCACCATCGTCCAGGGAATATCGCCGATGCCGTTGGTGTAAAACGTCATCGCCGTGCCGCCCTGCACAAAGGATCGCAGCCCTTCCGCAGGCGG
>JAYUZO010000282.1:0-15264 GCA_043751715.1 Rhodobacterales bacterium
TGAACAGGTTATTCTGCACGGCGGGCAGGGCCATGTTCAGCACCATCTGGCCGCGTCCGGTGATCTGATCGGCGGGGCCAAGCAGCCAGTCAGGGTGGGCGCGGGCAAGGTCACTGTCATGGTTAACCATTTCGGGTTCAAACCACAGGCCGAATGTCATACCAAGATTATGTATATACTTAATCAGCGGGTGCAGGCCATCGGGCCACTTCACGCGGTCGACCGTCCAGTCGCCCAGACTGGTCGTGTCATCATCACGCCTGCCAAACCAGCCGTCATCCAGCACGAACCGTTCGGCCCCAAGGGCAGCGGCGCGGTCGGCAATGGCGGTCAGGGATGACAGTTCATGTTTGAAATAAACCGCCTCCCAACAGTTGTAATGCACGGGGCGCGGGCGGGCGGGGTTGGGCCAGTGCACCACGCGGTCGCGGATATCGTGTTGAAATGTGGCTGCGATGCCATTCAGGCCGGTGGCTGATGCCACGGCAATCAGATCAGCGGTGGTGAAATCGGTGCCGGGGGTGGTTTCTGCGCCGATGGGCGCGCCGAACTGCACTTGACGGCGGCCATCGGGCAATTCCTCGGCCACCATACGGTGCCCGCCAGACCATGCGTAATGCAATGCAAGGGCGCTGCCTGCGGTGTTGGTGCAGCCGTCATCTGCCAAAATCAGATAGGGCGGGTGTTCATGGCCTGATCTGCCCGTGCGCGCCTCGCGCAGGCGGATGCCGGGGGTCCATGGCACATGGTTCAGGTGAAATTCGCGCGTCCATTTGCCGTGCACGTCGATCATATGGCCTGTTTGGGGTGCGGGCAGCACGGGGGCTGACAGCCAATGCACGCGGATGGGCGCATCTGATTGCAGGCGGGTTTGCAGGACCAGAACGCCAGTGGCATGGGCAGTAAAGCTGTGGGTCAGCGCAAGGCCGCCATCACGGCTGATCAGGATCAGTTGGCCGGGCGTGGCCTGCGCTTCGCCAAAGGTGAATGCCGGATGGATGGGCGTGCCATCGGCGGCGGCAATTGACAGCCCCGCCTGCCCCTGAAATTCTGCGTGTGGGCACAGGGAAAGGGGTGGCAGACGGTCCAGCATCCCACCTGTCAGATCGTGGCGGGTGGACATGGTCAGCGCGCTGATATCCTCGGATGCAGGCAGGCTATGGCCCCAATACACCGCCTCGGGCACGCCACCCCATGTGGCCAGAACCAGTGTCTGGCCACCCGCATCAATGCGCCAGGTCTTCACTTCACCGCCCCCAATGTCAGGCCTGCGATAAAATGCTTTTGCATCAGAAAGAACATTGCCACCGGCGGCAAGGCGGCAAGGATCGACCCCGCCGAAACCAGATGCCAGGCCGCCACCCATTGCCCGTTCAGCGATGACAGGCCCGCTGTAATAGGCTGCACATCGGCCTTTGTGGTCAGCACGGTGGCCCAGAAAAAGTCATTCCAGATGAAGGTAAAGATCAGCACCGACAGCGCCGCAATCGCGGGCCGCATCAGGGGCAGCACGATATGCCAGAAGATCTGGAATTCGCTGACACCCTCGACCCGCGCGGCCTCAATCAGTTCACGCGGCAGGGCGCGGATGAAGTTGCGCATGAACAGGGTGCAGAACCCCGACTGAAACGCGATGTGGAACAGCACAAGGCCGGTATAGGTGTTGATCAGGCCCAACTGCTGCGTCATGTCGCGCACGGGCACCATCAGGATCTGAAAGGGCACAAAATTGCCCGCCACGAACAGAAAAAACACCAGCAGGTTCGCCTTGAATTTATAGACCCCAAGCGCAAAGCCCGTCATGCAGGAAATTGCCACGGCGCCGATCATGGTGGGGATCGTGACGTAGAACGAATTCTTGATGTATTGCCACATCGGCGTGTTCTGAAACACCTCGACATAGTTCTGCCATGCAAAGGATGATGGCCAGCCAAAGTAGTTACCCTGGGCAAGGTCAGATGCCGGGCGCACGGATGTGAAGGCCACACCGATCAGCGGCAGCAACCACAGGATCAGCACGATGGGCAGGGCCACCTGATAGGCAATGCGGGTGGGGGCGCTGACCTGGGCAATGGGGCGGGGGAACATGTCAGTAACCCTCTTTCTCGTCGCGCAGCATCTTCCAGATGAAGCCCGAGATGAACACCATCATGATCAGGAACAGCACCACGGCGATGGCGGCACCATAGCCCATGCGGAACCCGTATTCTGACAGCGCCTGTTCATACATATAGAATGACAGCACGCGGGATGACCCGAATGGCCCCCCGTTTGTCATGATCGACACAAGGTCAAACGACCGCAGCGCGCCGATCACGGTGACGACCACGGCAATGAACGTAGCGGGGCGCAACTGCGGCAGGATCACATACCACAGCATCTTGAACCCCTTGGCCCCGTCCAGCCTTGCTGCCTCAACCTGATCGGGTGATACGTTGTTCAGGCCGGTCAGATACAGGATCATGCAATAGGCGGTTTGCGGCCACAGGCCAGCGGCGATGATGCCGTAGGTCACCTTGTCAGGGTCCGCAAGGATGGCAGTGCCGGTACCGGTGGCCCATTCGGACAGCAGGTATAGCAGGCCGAAATTCGGGGCGTAAAACCATGCAAAGATCAGGCCGACGACGACCTGAGAGATGACGAAGGGAAAGAAGAACAGCGATTTGTACATCCGTATGCCCCAAACCGTTTGATTCAGGAAAATCGCGATGAACAGGCCAAAGGGCACGGCCAGCATGAACAGCACCAGCCACAGCACGTTGTTCCAAAGCGAGGTCTGGAACGCATCATCGCCCACCAGCTCGTGGTAGTTGCCCATGCCGATCCATTCGGCGGTGGAGCTGCCATCAGGCGCGCGCAGCCCGTTCCAATCGTAAAATGAAATCCAGAAACTGCTCAGAATCGGCCAGACGACGTAAATTGCAAACATGACCATGCCTGGGATCAGAAATATCCACGGCGTCAGCCATTGCTGGTTCTTGCGCCACCATGATCTGTTGGATGACCCGCCGCGCACTGTTGATGTCGCCGCCATGATCGCGCCCTCCCCCAAGGATCGGCCCCCTAGCCGGGGCTTCGTGTCTACTGTCGTGAAACAGGAAAATGGCCGAGGGTTTCCCCCCGGCCACAATCACGTCTGATTACTGGTAGATCCGCATGCGGGCTTCTTCCAGACGGGTCAGGATCGCCTCAAGCTCACCTGGCTGCACCATGAACTGCTGGAAGCCTTCCATGCCGATCTTGGCCATTTCTGCCGGTGCGTCACGGTCAAAGAACTGTGCCAGCGCATAGGCGTTGGACAGCATTTCGAACCCGGCCGAGATGAAGGGATCATCAGCAGCCACGGTCGACCCTTTGTTGGTGGGCAGCTGGCCAAGGGCCGCGTTCAGCTTGGTCTGGGCATCGGCGCTTGCGACGTAAGCCAGGAACAGCTTGGCATCATCAACGTTCTTGGCACCGGCCGGGATGTGGATCGTATCGGTTGGCGCATCTTCCGCACGCGGAATTCCGGGGGTGATTTCCGGGAACGGCATGAAGCCAAGGTTATCGTTCGTCATGCCGCCTTCCTTGAAGGTCGCCACGGCAAAGTTGCCCATCACATAGTTGGCGGCCTTGCCCTGCACCAGCAGCGCTGCTGCATCCTGCCAGTCAATCGCCGCGTGGTTTGCGGTGATGTAGCCCGGCTCGACCAGTTTGGCCCATTGTGCGAACACATCGCGCACCTTCTGGTCCGTCCAGGCAATCTTGCCCGCCGTCAGGTCCATGTGGAACTCATACCCGTTCGTGCGTAGGGACATATAGTCAAAGATGCCTGCGCCGGGCCACAGCGCCGACGTGCCGGTGGTCAGGCAGTCAATGCCAGCCGCCTTGAACTTTTCGCAGTTGGCGATGAAGCCATCCCAGTTTGTGGGCACTTCGGCGCCGACCTGTGCGTAGACGTCTTTGTTAAAGTAGATGCCCCACTGATAGTACGTGTAGGGCACGCCCCACTGCTTGCCATCAATGGTCATGGATGCCTTGGCTGATGCCAGGCTGTCACCCAGACCGTTGGTATCCCAGACGTCGGTCACGTCCATGAATTGGCCTGCTTCAACGAAGGGGGCCATGCGGTTACCGGCGTACCAGTTGGCCAGATCCGGCGCATCCGTCGTCAGAAAGTTACGGATCGCGGTCTTGTAACCTTCATGGTCAAAGTTCTGCAGCTGCACGTCGATTTCTGGGTTCGCGGCCTCAAAATCAGCAATCAGCGCTTCCATTGCGGCAAGCGGATTTGGATCATAATCTGCATAGTATGTCAGCACACGCTGCTGCGCATAAGCAGAGGTTGAGGCTAGAAGCGCTGCCGTAAAGGCAAGCGCGCCTGCTTTCAGATGGACCATGGTTTCCTCCCTAGTGGTTCCATTATGTGAAACTAAGTCTTGAATATTGAAAACTATGGTGCTTATCATCCAAGCTGTCAACAGGGACAGACAGGGGCTGCGACAATGACGGCAGACGGCGCAGATCAGGCAGCAGGCAGTGGTGACGGCACTGTAGGCAAGGCGCTGGATGTGCTTGATCTGGTTGCGCAATCTGGCCGCCCTGTGCGGTTTTCCGACCTGCTGGAATACCGCCTTTTTCCCAAGGCCACGCTGTACCGGTTTCTGCAGACCCTGACGAATCAGGGCATGTTGTCTTATGACTCGCAGACTGGCCACTATGCGCTTGGCGTGCGTTTGGTGCGTCTTGCCCATGCCGCTTGGGCGCAATCCAGCCTTGCGCCGATTGCACGGCCCTACATTGATGCGCTTGCCGCCGCGACGGGCGAAACGGTGCATCTGGCGCAGATGGATCAGGCGCAGGTGCTGTATGTAGACAAACGCAACGCCACCCGCCCGGTTGAGATGTACAGCCAGGCCGGAAAGGTTGGTCCGGCCTATTGCACAGGTGTGGGTAAGGCCATGCTCGCCTACATGCCAGAAACCGGGCTGGAGCAGGCTTTGCAGCGCCAATCCTTTCACGCCTTCACGCCGCACACGTTGGCCACACCTGCTGATCTGCGCGCTGAACTGGTGGCGATCCGGGCGCGTGGCTATGCGTTTGACCGTGAAGAGCATGAACAAGGCATCATCTGCGTGGCGGTTCCGATCCTGTCCCGGTCCGGGCAGGTTATGGGGGCCATGTCAGTGACATCAACCACACAGCGCACCACGCTGGTGGCGCTTGAACAACAGGTGGGGCGCGTCACGGAATGTGCCGCCGCCATCAGCGCTGCGGCCGAAAGCTGGCGCTTTCCGGAACAAAACCATAGGGGGGAATAGAATGGCTGGGGTAACACTGCGCAAAGTGACAAAGCGCTATGGCGATGTACAGGTGATCCACGGGGTGGATCTGGATGTTACAGATGGGGAATTCTGCGTGTTTGTCGGCCCGTCAGGCTGCGGCAAATCCACCCTTCTGCGCATGGTTGCGGGGCTGGAGGAGACGACGGGCGGTGCGATCAACATCGGCGCGCGCGATGTCACGCGGGAAGACCCGTCGGAGCGCGGGGTGGCGATGGTGTTTCAGACCTACGCTTTGTATCCGCATATGACGGTGGCCGAAAACATGGGGTTCGGCCTGAAGATGACAGGCCATCCCAAACCCGAGGTTGACCGCAAGGTGGCCGAGGCAAGCCGCATTCTGAAACTGGATGATTATCTGGCGCGCAAGCCAAAGGCGCTGTCGGGCGGGCAGCGCCAGCGCGTGGCGATTGGCCGGGCGATTGTGCGGGGGCCAGAGGTGTTTTTGTTCGACGAACCGCTGTCGAATCTGGATGCGGAACTGCGGGTGGAAATGCGGGTTGAAATCGCGCGGCTGCACCGCGAGATTGGCGCGACAATGATCTATGTCACGCATGATCAGGTTGAGGCGATGACGCTGGCTGACAAGATCGTGGTGTTGCGCAAAGGCGTGATCGAACAGGTGGGCAAGCCGCTGGAGCTGTATCACAACCCCGATAACCGGTTTGTTGCGGGCTTTATCGGCAGTCCTGCGATGAACTTTGTAGCTGGCAAGGTGGATGGGCGGAAGGTGATCACCAAGGGTCTGGTCGGTGATATCAGCCCTGATGTGGGCCTGCCTGCTACGGGGGCCGACGTGGTGATGGGCCTGCGCCCACAGGCGCTGCGAGTGGTCGATGGGGCAACACACCGGGTTGAAATGACCGAAGCCTTGGGCGGTGTGTCATTCATTCACCTGACCGCACCATCGGGCGAAAAGCTGATCGTTGAGGCGCGGGGTGATGTGATTGCAGCATCCGGCACGATGGTCGGCGTGGATTTCGATGCCAAGGATGCGCTGTTTTTTGCAGCAGATGTCGCCGGACACAGACTGCGCTGATAGCTGAAAGCGCCCCATTGTGGGGCGCTTTCAGCCGCACCTGTCACATGGCGTGTTCAGCCCGCCGCCCGTGCGTTCAGCAGTGGCAGCATCAGCGAAAACAACTCGGCCTGCGATGATACATTGCAGCGCGCATACAACTGTTTGCGGAATACCTTTATGGTTTGCACTGAAAGCCCAAGGCGCAGACTAATCGACATGGTGGAATGGCCGCGCAGGATCAGCAGTGCCACTTCGGCCTGACGTGGTGAAAGGCTGATGTTCCGGGTGGTGCGCGCCGCATGGGCCAGCGTGACGGCGTGGTCTTCGGCCAATGCCGGGCCGGATTGGCTGATGCCTGACCAATGCCCTTCGGCCAGGGCCGCGATGATCGGGGCGATGCGTTGGCAGGCCTCAACCTCACGCGTGGAAAACGCCTTGCCTGACGTGGCATCGCGCCCAAGGCAGATGTTCAGCGATACACCGCGCGCAGGGGTCGCGATGAAGGTGATCTCGTCAACAAGGGTGGTCTGTTCATAATATTCAATAAAATAGCGGCTGCGATGAAAGGCATCAGGCGATACATCGCGCAGCCGGTAGGCACCTGACGGAATACGCTGGGTGTGAAGATCAAAGAACGGGTCGAGACGGAACGCACCAGACAGATAAATGCGGTCAAGCTCGGCAAACACCTGCGGATGATCGCCGCGCCGGTACAAGACCAAAGGCACACCGGAATCCTGAAAGGCAAGGACCACCAGGTTATCTGGCAGCACAACGGTTTGCAGAAATGCCCACAGCAGGGTTTCAAATTCCGGCTTGCCGGTGCGGCGGATCAGGTCGGCAAGGCGGGATTCGGCCAGATTGGGCAAAGGAAGCATGGGTAAAGCCATACCGCGTTGGGGGTATATACCCCCTGTTTAAGGTAGGATTACGGTATTGCAACTGTTCTTGGGGGTATGTGGCGGGATGCAATCGGCGGTTGACGTAGAAAGGGTGTCCAAGGATTTCGGCCGCACAACGGTGCTGCACGACGTATCGTTGACGATTGCGGACAACGAATTCTTTACGCTGCTTGGGCCATCGGGCTGCGGCAAGACCACCTTGCTGCGGATGATTGCCGGTTTTGAAGCCGTGACGCGGGGCGCGATCAAGCTGTTTGGTCAGGATATAGCGCAACTGGACCCGAACCTGCGGCCAGTGAACACAGTGTTCCAGCAATACGCGCTGTTTCCGCACATGACGGTGGCGGAAAACGTGGCGTTCGGGCTGAAAATGCAGGGCTGGGATAAGGCGCGGCGCACGGCGCGGGCGGGTGAGATGCTGGAAAAAGTGCATCTGACTGCCTTTGCAAACCGCCTTCCAGCGCAGCTTTCGGGGGGGCAGCAACAACGGGTGGCCTTGGCGCGGGCACTGGCGCCTTCGCCCAAGGTGCTGCTGCTGGATGAACCGTTGTCGGCGCTAGACCTGAAGCTGCGGCATGCGATGCGGATTGAGCTGAAGCAGCTGCAGGAAGACACGGGCATCACGTTCATCTTCGTAACACATGATCAGGAAGAAGCGCTGACCATGTCAAACCGCATTGCGGTGATGAACGGCGGATACGTGCAGCAGATCGGCACGGCGCGCGAGATTTACGAGGCGCCTGCCAACCGGTTTGTGGCTGATTTCATTGGTGAAACGAACCTGATTGCGGTGGATGTAGAAGGTGGTGGGTCGGTGGCAGTGCTGCCGGGCGGCGCGCGCCTGGCGTGTGGGGGGGCGGTGGGCGCGGGCAAGCATCACCTTTCCATCCGGCCAGAACGCCTTTGCATTGCGCCCGTGGGCACGGGTCTGGCGGCGGTGGTGGAACGGGTGGTTTATCTGGGCACGGACATGCAGGTGCATGCGCTGCTGGATGGCGGCGTGCCCATTGTGATGCGGATGCAAAACGCCAACCGCGTGGCCGTACCCGCAGTGGGTGACAAGATTGGTCTGTTGGCCGAGGAAGGCGCTGCGCGCCTTTTGGCAGACTGATGGCAACGATTGCACCAGACAGCAGTGGTTCTGACGGCAATGCAGGCGGGGGCTATCGCAGCTTGCGGGTGCCGCTTTTGCTGCCGACATGGCTGATGATCGGGATTTTTCTGGTGCTGCCGGTGCTGCTGATGGGCGTCTATTCGTTTCTGACGAAAGAGGCGCGGGGCGGGGTGATCTGGGATTTCTCGCTGGCGGCCTATGACCAGTTTTTCGTCAATCGCGGGCTTTTCGGTGATGAACCGGCCAGTCTGGAATGGACCTATGTCAGTGTTTTCGGGCGGTCAGTCGCGCAGGCGTTTGTGGCGACGGTGTTGTGCCTGCTTATTGGCTTTCCGACGGCGTGGTTCATTGCGACGCGGCCACCAACCGCGCGCGGTGTGTGGCTGTTTCTGATTACGGTGCCCTATTGGGTGAATCTGCTGATTCGCACGGTATCCCTGCGGTTTCTGATCCGGGATAATGGCCCTCTGAATGACGGGCTGATGGGGTTGGGGCTGATTTCGGAGCCGCTGACGATGATCAACACGAATTTCGCGGTGCAGTTGGGGCTGTTCTACAGTTACCTCCCGTTCATGGTGCTGCCGATCTATGCGGCGGTGGAGCGGTATAATTTCGCGCTGTCCGAGGCGGCGGCAGATTTGTATGCGGGGCCCTGGGCAACGCTGCGTGAAATCGTGCTGCCGGTGGTGAAGCCCGGCATCGTGGCGGGGTGCCTGCTGGTGTTCATCCCGTCACTCGGGGCGTTTCTGGCACCGAACCTGCTGGGCGGGGCCAAGAACTTCATGATCGGGTCACTGATTGACGAGCAGTTCAAGAAAAGCCTTGGCAACTGGCCGTTTGGCGCGGCGGTGTCGATGATCCTGATGACTTTGGTGCTGATCCTGCTGATGCTTTACGCCCGGTCGAACCGGAAGGCGGTGCGCTGATGGCCCTGCGATCGGTGCGCAGCTATCCGGGGTTTTCGGCGTTGGCGGGCGTATGCCTGTTCATCTTGTATGCGCCACTGCTGGTGGTGATGATCTATTCGTTCAACGATTCCACATCCATCACCACATGGGGCGGGGCGTCATTTCGGTGGTATGCCGACGTATTTACCGGCCCCGAGGCGCCAAGGTTTGCCGAAGCTGCGTGGAACTCCATCACCATTGCGGTGCTGGCGTCAACGATTGCCACTGCCATGGCCACGGCGGCGGCGCTGGCAATGCTGCGCGCAGGCGCGTTCAAGGGCCGGTCTGCCACATTCGCGCTGATCAACCTGCCCCTGATGGTGCCGGAAATTGTGATCGCCGTGGCCACGCTGATCTTTTTCACCATGATCGGCTTTACCACCGGTTATCTGACCATTCTGATCGCCCATATCACCTTCTGCATCCCGTTTGCCTACCTGCCCATCGCTGCCCGCCTGCAAGGCATTGACGGCAGTTACGAATCCGCCGCGCGCGACCTGTACGCCACCCGCGCGCAATCGTTCTTTCTGGTGCTGCTGCCGCTGATGGCCCCCGGCGTGGTGTCTGGCTACTTGCTGGCCTTCATCATCAGCCTGGATGACTTCATCATCACCAATTTCGTCAAAGGCGCCGGAATGGAGACGCTGCCCACCGCCATTTATGGGTCTGTCAAACAAGGCATCAAACCCAACATCATGGCGATCTCGACCATGATGCTGGCAGTTTCGGTGCTGTTCGTCACGTTTTCCTACATCATCAACCGCAAGGGCCGCGCACAGGCCTGATACAACTGGGAGACTGCCATGAAGAAACTGCTGCTTTCCGCTGCACTAGTGACACTTTCGGGCGCTGCTTATGCCGAGGGTTCGTTGTCCGTCTACCACTGGTTCGAATACATCCCGCAGGAACTGGTGGATAAGTTCGAGGCCGAAACCGGCATTGATGTCACGATTGATACCTATGACAGCAACGAGGCGATGCTGGCATCGCTGAAGGCAGGCAAGCTGGGCCAGTATGACGTGGCCGTGCCTGCGGATTTCATGGTGCAGATCATGGGTGAATCCGGCATGCTGGATACGTTCACGGCAGAGGAGATGACAAACCTTGGCAACATCGCGCCGCAATGGCTGAACGTGCCGTTCGATGACGGGCGCAAATCATCGATCCCGTATCAGTGGGGGTCTACGTCATTTGCGGTGAACCGCGATGTGTATGCGGGCGATATTTCCAGCCTTGCGACCATATTCAACCCGCCGCCTGAACTTCAGGGCAAGATCAACGTGCTGGACAGCCAGAATGAAGTGCTGATCCTCGGGTCGATGTATCTGGGCATTCCGCAGTGCAGCACGGATAAGGAACAGTTGCGCGCGCTGTCGGATATGCTGGTGGCGGCCAAGGTGCATTGGGCCAGTTTCGGCTCTGACACCGCCAAAGACGTGCTGGTGTCGGGCGATGCGGCGGCGGGGATGATCTATAACGGCTTTTCGGCCAAGGCGCGGGCCGAGGGCGCGAATGTGGAATATGTCTACCCGACCGAAGGCCATGTGATCTGGATGGATAATGTGGTGCTGTTGGCCGATGCGCCAAACCGTGCCAATGCGATCCTGTTCATGAACTTCCTGCTGCAGCCTGAAAACGCCGCCGCAGTGACGAATTACGCGGCCTATACTTCGGGTGTGACGGGGGTAGAGCCGTTTCTGGATGAGGCGATCCGCACCAGTCCGGAAAACAATCCGCCAGCGGATGCAACGCCGGGCCAGTTTGCGCAGGTCTGCGCACCCGAAGTGCAGGCGCTGTATGATGCGATCTGGACCAATCTGAAAAAGTAACGAGTCCGGGCTGCTCATTGGCCCTTACAGGCTGCTTCGCATGCGAAGAACGCCCGTAAGAGTGCGATGAGCGGCCCATTGCAGCGGGGCTGATATATGCGTGTTGCCGTTCTTCAAGCGCCTTCGCCGATCGGCGATATTGCCAACGCCTGCGCACAGGCCGAGCGTGCGCTTGGCGCTGCGGGCGCGATGGGCGCGCAGGCCCTGGTGCTGCCAGAGGTCTGGTTGCAGGGGTATAATTATCCTGACATCCCAAGTGTTGCGCTTGCCCCGGACAGCCCGCCCTTGCACCGCCTTGCCGCTGCGGCAAAAGCCAGCAATTGCGCCCTGATCGTGGGCTATGCCGAAGCAACGGATGGTGCCATCTGGAACAGCGCGCTGTGCATAGATGCCACGGGTCATATCACCGCCAACTACCGTAAAATGCAGCTGTATGGTGCACGGGAAAAGGCTGTGTATCTGCCCGGCACGGGTTATGTGACCTTTGATCTGGCGGGTCACAAGGCTGCGATCCTAATCTGCTATGACATCGAATTTGCCCCGCATGTGCAGGCTTTGGCCGCCATGGGCGTCACGCTGATTTGCGTGCCCACCGCCAATATGGCCCCCTTTACCCATGTCGTGCGCCACACCGTGCCCGCCATGGCCGCCAATCACGGGCTGGCCATTGCCTATGCCAATTACTGCGGGTCTGAGGGCGATCTTGCTTATGTTGGCGGCAGCCAGATTGTGGGCCCACACGGCGAGGTGCTGGCCTTTGCCGGTGAAGGCGTGGCCCTGCTGATTGCCGATATCCCAGACGTTGATCCGGTCCGCATTTCCACCCAATCCGCTGATCTGAAAAGGCTCTGACAATGCCAAAAGATACCCGTGATACGCGCTATGACATTCTGTTCGAACCAGTGCGCATTGGTCCAAAGATTGCCAAGAACCGCTTCTATCAGGTGCCGCACTGCAATGGTGGTGGCTATCGTGACCCGTCAGCAGTGACGGAAATGCGCCGCACCAAGGCCGAGGGTGGCTGGGGTGTGATCTTTACCGAACAGACAGAGATTCACCCTTCGTCCGAGATTACGCCCTTCATCGAACAGCATCTGTGGGAAGACAAGGACATCCCCGCGCTGGCCAATATGGCCGAGGCGATGAAATCCCACGGTGCGCTGGCAGGTATTCAGCTGGCCTATTCCGGCATCAACGGGCCGAATCTGTATTCGCGCGAGGTGCCCTTGGCCGTGTCCGGTGGGCCGATCCTGACCTTTACGTCAGACCCGGTGCAGGCGCGTACGATGGACCGGGACGATATTCGTGATCTGCGCCGCTGGTTTCGTGCCGCGTTCCGGCGCAGCCAGACGGCGGGGTTTGATCTGATCTGCCTGTATGGCGCGCATGGCTTTGGAATCCTGCAACATTTCCTGTCGCGCGCCACCAACCAACGCACGGATGAATACGGCGGAAGTCTGGAAAACCGCAGCCGATTCTTGCGTGAAGTGGTGGAGGATGCGCGTGAGGTGACGAAGGGCGAGATGGCGATCACCCTGCGCCTGTCCCTGCATGAGGCGGGCGATTTCGGGTTTTCCAACGCCGAGCTGCGCGATTTCATCGAAATGCATCGCGATTTGCCTGATCTGTGGGATCTGGCGCATGGCACGTGGGAGGCGTGTTCGGGGACATCCCGCTTCAAGGCTGAGGGCGCGCAGGAAGACCTTGTGCGCGGGATCAAGGCGCTGACAAGCAAACCCGTCGTGGGGGTGGGGCGGTTTACGTCGGCGGATGCGATGGTGCGGCAGGTGCGGTCTGGGGTGCTGGATTTCATCGGGGCAGCGCGGCCTTCGATTGCCGACCCGTTCCTGCCGAAAAAGATTGAAGAGGGCAGGTTTAGTGACATTCGTGAATGCATTGGCTGCAATATCTGCGTGTCGGGGGATATGACCGGCAGCATCAGCCGCTGCACGCAGAACACGGCTTTTATGGAGGAATGGCGCAAGGGCTGGCATCCGGAGAAAGCCCGTAAAAAGGGCATGTCAGAGACTGTTTTGGTGGTTGGCGCGGGGCCTGCGGGGCTGGAGGCGGCTTTGCAGGCGGCCAAGCGGGGGTATCGGGTGACATTGTCCGAAGCGGGCACAGTGTTGGGGGGCCGGGTGGCGCGTGAGCGGCTGTTGCCGGGGCTAAGCGCCTGGGGGCGGTTGGCGGATTACCGGGTGGGGCAACTGGCACCGTTGGCCAATGCCGACATCTACCGCGACAGCCGTCTGACGGCGGATGATGTGCTGGCCATGGGCGCGCAGCATGTGGCGATTGCAACCGGGGCAAGCTGGCGGCGCGATGTGGTGGCGCGGCTGCATTTGCGCCCCATTCCCACCGATGCGGCGATGCCAGTGTTTTGCCCGGATGATCTGATGGATGGTGGCGGGCCGATGGGGGGAAAGGTCGTGATCTATGACGATGATCACTTCTACATGGGCTCTGTAATGGCGGAAATGCTGCTTTCGCGGGGGTGCGATGTGCATTTTGTGACGCCTGCTGCCAAGGTGGCGGAATGGGCGGAAAACACACTGGAGCAGGCCATCATCATGCGGCGGCTGCTGGAACTGGGTGTGCATATCCATACGAACAAGGCGCCAGAGGTGATTGGCGCTGCAAGCGTGGTGCTGGGCTGCACATGGACCGGGGCGCAATCGGAACTGGCCGCTGATGCGGTGGTCATGGTCACATCCCGCACGCCACATGACCAGCTGTATCACGATTTGCGCCGTGTTAGTGACACATGGGCGGATTCCGGGGTGCAATCCGTGCGCCTGATTGGTGATGCTGCGGCACCGGGGCCAATTGCATGGGCGACCTATGCCGGGCGACGGTTTGCGGAAGAGATTGATATGCCGGATGATCGTGGCGACACTCCCGCCTTCCGGCGTGAGGTGGCGGGGCTGGAGCCCGGTCCATCGCGGCTTCCACATTAGGAAAGGACAGACCATGGCCCACACGCGGCATCGCAAGTTCAACACCAAGGACACTTACCCGGAGCAGAAGCTGGACAATGACCTGTGTCAGGCCGTGGTGGCGCGTGGCCGAATGGTTTTCCTGCGCGGCCAGTGCCCGCAAGACCTTGATACCGCTGCGAATCTGGGTAGCCATGACCCGGTCGAACAGACCCACAAGGTGATGCAGAACATCCGGCAGCTGCTGGAGGAAGTGGGTGGTAGCATGGAGCATTTGTGCAAGGTGGTGGTTTACCTGACGGATGTGCGCCACCGTGAGGCGGTGTACCGGACGATGGGCGAATACATCAAGGGCGTGCATCCGGTATCGACCGGCGTGGTGGTAACGGCGCTGGCGCGGCCGGAATGGCTGGTGGAAATTGACGGCACGGCTGTGATCCCGGACTGATGGCATGACATTTTCCATCGTCGCGCGCTGCGCCAAAACAGGGCAATTCGGGATGGCGATATCGTCATCCTCCCCCGCTGTGGCTGCACGCTGCGCGCATGTGCGGGCAGGCGTGGGGGCGGTGGCAAGCCAGAATGTGACCGACCCCGCGTTGGGGCCATTGCTACTGGACGCGCTAGCCGCGGGGAAAGATGCCAAAAGCGCCATGTCAGAAACTGTTTTAGGGCATGCGCATATTGATTACCGGCAGCTGTTAGTTGTGGATGGCGGCGGAAACACGGCCGTACATTCGGGTGCGCAGGTGTTGGGTCTGTGGGGGCAGGCGCGGGGCGAGGATTGCGTGGCGGGGGGGAACCTGTTGGCCGATGCAGGGATTCCGGCGGCGATGGTTGCGGCGTTTGAGGATGCAAGGGGCCATCTGGGTGACAGGCTGATGCTGGCGCTGGAGGCGGGGCTTGCAGCCGGGGGTGAGGCGGGGCCGGTGCGATCTGCGGGGCTGAAACTGGCGGATCGGCTGGCATGGCCCTTAGTGGATTTGCGGATTGATTGGGCGCATGACCCCATCGGGATGCTGCGGGTGGGGTGGGATGTGTACCGGCCACAGATGGCGGCCTATGTGCAGCGGGCCGAAGACCCGACGCAGGCACCACGTTATGGCGTACCGGGGGATGAATGATGGCTGAAGAAACGGTTGACACGCTGGTGATTGGCGGGGGGCAGGCGGGGCTTTCGATGAGCCATCATCT
>JAYUZO010000283.1:0-3576 GCA_043751715.1 Rhodobacterales bacterium
TACCCGCCATCGCCTCGGCCACGATGCGTTCCTGCAAGGGACGACCCTGGTCATCCACCGGGTCGGGGCGAAAGGACGGGAAGCCGAACCAGCGGTGCAGCGCGCGCTTGGGGTCATTCTTTTCCACGCACCACGCACAGGACGTATCACCACAGTTGGTATCACGCAGGTGGCGCACAATCAGTGCGGCTTGGGGAAACTGCATCCGCACCCAAGGCGGCATCACGGAATCGCCACCGGCGACGGAAATCCATGACAGGGCATAGGCCATGGGCCAGCCGTTGCGCGGGTTTGCCAACCGTCCAAGCACCTGTTCCAGCCGGTGAGAGCACACATGCCCCGCCAGCAGAACGCGCATTGCCGCACGCGCCTGCCCAGCACCGGGCGCAGGCCCGCGCACATAGCGGAACACGGCGTCAAAGCCGGCAGTAGGCGCGTCCAGCGTGGTCAGATAATGATAGGCGGTCAGCACATCGGGCGCGGTGGCGGCAAAGGCGGTGATCTGATCAGCCAGCACCTGAAGGGCCAGCCTTGCATCCTGTTCGGGGTCATTCACATGGCCGGCTTGCAGGCGCCCGTCGTGGTAATGCTTGACCAGATGGTGATAGGGGTTGCGCGGAAACGCGAGTGGGTTCAGCCAAAGCGTATCAATCGTGGCGGCACCCAAAGCGGCCAGCCGCACGCGGTTTGCCACCAGATGTGGCAGATCATGGCGCAGGACATTGTGACCGACCAGATGGGATGCGCCGGTGCAAAAGATTTCCAACCGGTCAAGGGCCGGGTCCAACGGACCGCGCTGATGCACAAGTACTGCATCCTGACGCACGGCACCAAAGGCAAAAACCTTAGCCGACGCAGGATTGACCTCCAGATCAACGGAGACGCAGCGTGACAGGAATGGCTGGGGATCAAGGGGCATCTGTGCGGTATCCGAATCCCTAAAGCATAGAAAATCCTGCAACCACTTGATAACCCTGCACCCAAAGGATGCAAGTCAACTGCACGCCCGTCGGCGCAGGCCCCGTGTTCAGGCCACGGCCAGAAGCACCCGCGCCTCATGCGATTTCAGCGTGGTGCGCGCGCATTCAAATGCGCCAAGGCCACCGGCGGCCATCATATCGGGGAACAGTTTGACCAGCTCATCGCGCGCGTCATTTTCCAGCCCGCCCAATGTGCGTTCGCCGGGTTGGAAACTTTCGCTCCAGGCACTGTCAGCCAGCACGATTTCATGGCGGTCAAACAGGATGTGCATATAAGTCACGTCCAACGCAGCGGCCTGGCTGACGCCGGGCAGATGCAGCAAATGATTGGCCCGCACCAGCACCTCATCCGAACCGAACAGCAGTTCGGCGCGCGGCCCGGTCATCAGCATGCGGTGCTGGCGCGATACCAGCATATCACGCGAAGGGGCCATTGGCCCAAGCGCGCCTTTGCGGATCAGGATCGGGCGCAAGGTGGGGTCGGCGGCCAATGCCGCAGCATCCAATGCCTTTGACCCAACCCACCGCAACGGTTGCAGGCCGTTGTCACGCGTTACAACCAGATCGCCAGGCACCAGATGTTCAATCGCAACCGGCCCGGACTGCGTGGCAATCAAGGTGCCGGGCGTAAAGCAAGAGATGATCGTTTCGATATTGCGAAAGGTGGCGGTGCCCTGCACAGCGCCGTAGATATCGAGAAAGTTGATCGTGCCGTTTTCCGCGTTCAGCGGATCACGCACAATTTTGAACCGGCCCAGACCTGTCAGATCAAGAACGTCAACTTCGGTGCCCGATTCATCGCCATCGATCGTATCGCCAAGGCCCACAAAGAACACATCGGACCCGTCACCACCCTGCAGCGAATCCGCGCCATCACCGCCTGACAGCGTGTCATCGCCGCCACCCCCCAGCAGTGTGTCGTTGCCCACCCCGCCATCCAGCAGATCATTGTCCGCCCCGCCATCAAGGCTGTCGGCCCCGTCACCACCATACAGGCTGTCAGTGCCGCTGCCACCTGTCAGGCTATCATTGCCAAGGCCCCCCAGCAGTGTGTCATTGCCCGTGCCGCCATCAAGCGAATCGTCACCGTCATCACCTGATACAAGGTCTTCCCCCGCACCGCCCAGCACAGTGTCATTGCCCGTACCACCGTACAGAATATCGGCCGAGGCCAGACCGTCGATGTAGTCATTCCCACCCGCGCCATAAAGAACGTTGGTGTAGACGTCGCCCGTGAAGCCCTGATTATCGAACCCGATCAGCGTATCATTGAACTGCGTGCCGATGATACCGTCGACACCCCCCAGCACATCGCCTGCTGCATCGCCCCCCGAAGCGATGTTCGCACCAAGATTGATGGAAACCGCAGCGCCGGATGCGCTGTAGTCCAGATAATCCATCCCTTCGCCGCCGGTCAGCGTATCGGCGCCGGCGCCACCAGCCAGCGTATCATCACCGGCGCCTGCCGAGATGTTGTCATTCCCCGCCCCGCCTGACAGGCTATTATTGCCACTAGCCCCGATCAGCGTGTCATTGAAGGCGGACCCGTTCAGGTTTTCAATGCCGACCAGCGTATCGGATCCCGCGTCACCGCCCGTGCCTGTGCCGGTCGCCAGATTGACGTTCACCGCAGCGGTAGATGCCCCGTAATCCGCCGTATCAATGCCTGCGCCACCTTCCAGCCGGTCAGCGCCTGTGCCGCCAAACAGCGTATCCAGCCCGTCGCCGCCAAACAGCGTATCTGCACCCGCTGCACCATACAGCGCGTCATTTCCAAGATCACCGGTCAGCACGTTCGCCGACGCATTGCCGGTTAGCGTGTCATTGAATGCTGTACCAAGCAGGTTTTCGATGTTGGACAGCGTATCACCCTGCGCGTCACCGCCGCTGCCCGTGCCTGATGTCAGGCTGACGTTCACCGCAGCACCCGATGCGCTGTAATCAGCAAGGTCAGTGCCACCCTGCCCGTCAATCACATCGGTGCCAGCCCCGCCTGCAAGGGTGTTGTTGGCATTGCTGCCAGTCAGGGTGTCATTCAGTGCCGAACCAACCAGTGCCTCGATTCCGGTCAGCGTGTCGCCCTGCGCGTCGCCCCCGGTGCCTGCGCCAGAGGCGAGGTTCACGTTCACACCGGCCGTGGACGTTGCATAATCGGCGATGTCTGTGCCGTTACCGCCGTCCAGCAGATCGGCCCCCGCACCGCCATTCAGCGTGTCATTGTCATTGCCACCATACAGCGCATCCACCCCGGCCCCACCCGACAGCACGTCTGTTCCCGCCCCGCCGAACAGGGTGTTGGCCCCGGTATCGCCTGTCAGCGTATCGGAAAAGCCCGACCCGATGACCGCTTCAATGCCGATCAGCACATTGTCTGCGGCCAGCCCGCCCGATGCCGTGCCGGTACCCAGATTGATGGCAATACCAGCGGTCGATGCTGCATAATCAACCGTATCATTGCCGATGCCGCCATCTAGCGTATCGGCCCCGCCACCGCCAAAGAACAGATCGGTTCCCGCCCCACCAAACAGCGCATTTGCCCCGGTGCTGCCCGTCAGCGTATCATTGAACGCAGACCCCACGACGTTTTCAATGCCGG
>JAYUZO010000284.1:0-6219 GCA_043751715.1 Rhodobacterales bacterium
TTAGTGCGCGTGGCCCTTGTCCCAATCGCTTTGCTTGGGCAGCTGTTCGAACGTGTGTTCGGGCGGCGGGCAGGGCAGCGTCCATTCCAGCGTGTCGGCGTATTCATTCCAGTAGTTGTTCTGGGTAATCCGGCGGCCAAAGAACAGGCTGTAAAAGATCACGCCAATGAAGAACACGAAGGACGCAAACGACAGGAACGCACCGTATGATGAGATCTGGTTCCAGTAGGCGAACGCCTCGGGGTAGTCGATGTATCGCCGTGGCATGCCTTGGCGGCCAAGGAAGTGCTGCGGGAAGAAGGTGATATTTGATCCGATGAACATCGCCCAAAAGTGCAGCTTGCCCGCCCATTCAGGGTATTCGCGGCCTGACATCTTGCCAAACCAGAAATAGATGCCGGCAAAGATGCCGAACACGGCCCCCAGCGACATCACATAGTGAAAGTGGGCAACGACATAATAGGTGTCATGATAGGCGCGGTCGATGCCTGCCTGTGACAGCACGATACCTGTCACTCCACCGACGGTGAACAGGAACAGGAACCCAAAGGCCCAAAGCATGGGCGTTTTGAATTCAATAGACCCGCCCCACATGGTGGCGATCCACGAAAAGATCTTTACGCCCGTTGGCACGGCGATAACCATGGTGGCCAGCATGAAATAGCTTTGCTGGGTCAGGGACATGCCCACGGTGTACATGTGGTGCGCCCAGACAACAAAGCCCAGCACCCCGATGGCGACCATGGCATAGACCATGGGCAGATAGCCGAAGATCGGCTTTTTCGAGAAGGTGGCAATCACCTGCGAAATGATGCCAAAGGCGGGCAGGATGATGATATACACCTCGGGGTGGCCAAAAAACCACAGGATGTGCTGATACAGCACTGGGTCACCACCGCCCGAGGGCGTAAAGAACGTGGTGCCAAAGTTGCGGTCGGTCAGTAGCATGGTGATGGCACCGGCGAGCACTGGCAGGGCCAATAGCACCAACCACGCGGTCACAAAGATGGACCACGCAAACAGCGGCACCTTGTGCAGCGTCATGCCGGGGGCGCGCATGTTCAGGAAGGTGGTGATCATATTGATCGCACCCAGGATGGATGATGCGCCGGACAGGTGCACGGCAAAGATGGCAAGGTCCATCGCATAGCCGCCTTCAGCCGTGGTCGACAGGGGCGGATACAGCACCCAGCCCACGCCCGCGCCGGTGCCAAGCGCACCGCCGCCACCGGGGGCGAACAGCGACGCGACGGCAAGGGTGGAGCCTGCAACGAACAGCCAGTAGGACAGGTTGTTCATGCGCGGGAACGCCATATCGGGCGCGCCGATCTGCAAGGGCATGAAATAGTTGCCAAATCCGCCGAACAGGGCCGGAATCACCACAAAGAACATCATCAGAATACCATGGGCCGTGATCATCACGTTCCAGATATGGCCATTGGGCGTACAGGTGGCGGCGGCGTCAGCGGCAA
Organism: Rhodobacterales bacterium; assembly: GCA_043751715.1. Taxonomy (GTDB): domain Bacteria; phylum Pseudomonadota; class Alphaproteobacteria; order Rhodobacterales; family Rhodobacteraceae; genus JAAFHS01. The sequence continues at coordinate 1,473 of JAYUZO010000284.1, forward strand.
AGCGGATGCCTTCCTGACACAGGTACTGCACGCCGGGGTTCATCAGTTCCATCCGCATGTAGACGGTGAAAGCAACCGACACAAAGCCCAGCAGGCCGCCGGTGAACAGATACAGGATCCCGATGTCTTTGTGGTTGGTGGACATGAACCAGCGGGTAAAGAACCCGCGGTGATCTTCGTGCCCGTCGGCACCCTGTTGGCCATGGATGGCTGCGTCGGCCATAGGCGTCTCCCGCGTTGCTATGTCTGGGTTGCGATCACGGATAGGTGTGACCGGCGATGGTCCGGTGTGTAATCAGGTCTGCGTGCGGCGGCAACGCCCCACATTGCCGCAACCCCTGATTTTTTCAACGGTTTGGACGTGGTCACGGCTGATGCGCGGCAAAAGTGAGGTCAAAATGGCGGCGCAGGGCCAGGTCCAGATCAGCCATGGTGACGGGCAAGCCAAGATCGACCAGCGATGTCACGCCATGATCGCTGATGCCGCAGGGCACAATGCCATCAAAATGGCGCAGATCGGGTTCGACGTTGATCGAAATGCCGTGGAATGAAACCCACCGGCGCAGTTTCACGCCGATGGCGGCGATCTTGTCTTCGGCGGGCTGGCCCGTTGGCCCCACACGGTCAGGCCGGTTGACCCACACACCCACGCGGCCTGTGCGCCGTTCGCCGCGCACATTGAAATCTGACAGCGTGCCAATCACCCAGTTTTCCAGCGCGCAGACAAACTTGCGCACATCGCGCCCACGCTTGTTCAGATCCAACATGACATAGGCCACGCGCTGACCGGGGCCGTGATAGGTGTACTGCCCGCCACGCCCTGCCACATGCACGGGAAAGCGCGCATCCAGCAGATCGGACGGGTTGGTGGATGTGCCTGATGTATACAGCGGCGGGTGTTCCAGCAGCCAGACCGCTTCGGGTGCATCCCCCGCCGCAATCGCCGCCACACGCGCCTCCATCGCGGCAAGTGTTTCGACATAGGGCGCAAGGCCCGGCAGATGCGTCCATTCAACCATGCAATGGATGTAGCGGGTAGGCAGGGGCACGGCAAGCAAGCTGTTTGCGCAAAGCCCCTTGGCAGTAGCGAACGGCTGGTCTATACGCCGCACGGTCGACCGAATGATCATGTGCGGATATGGCGGAATTGGTAGACGCGCAGCGTTGAGGTCGCTGTGGGGTAACTCCCGTGAAGGTTCGAGTCCTTTTATCCGCACCATTCGGTTCTGGACCTTTCATTCCTTCCCTCACCCTGCGTGCAATTTGACCGGTATTTTCGCCAAACGGCGATCATTCGTATTTGAAGTTTCATCCGGCATTCAGGCTTGGCCCGCAAGGTTGGCTGTTGAAACCTTTTTGCAGGATGTGCCCGCGTGCCCACGCGCTTTGGCCATCCTGCCCAACAGCATGTGGTGGATGATCAGATGGCAACCTATGGCGGAACTTCCGGAAACGATTCGACCACGGGCAGCACATCAAATGACACGATGTATGGCGGTGCGGGCAATGACACGCTGAATGCAGGCGATGGCAATGATGAGGTCTACGGCGGCACTGGCAACGATTCGATTGATGCAGGGTCGGGCAATGACAGCACATCAGGCGAACGTGGTCAGGATGTGGTTTCGGGTGGCGCGGGCGATGATGGTGTCGCGGGCGGTGACGGGCGCGATACGCTGTATGGCGGCACCGGCAATGATTGGGTGGGGGGGGACGGGCTTTATGCGAACATGTCGAAACTTGCATCCAGCGGCAGCACTGCAGCCACGCTGACCTTTACCAACAGTGCTGATGGCCCGGTGGATTTGTTCTGGATCAACAGCAGCGGTTCGGCGGTGTTTTATGCCACCGTGCAGGCCGGGCAAACGGTGGTGCAGGCAACATCGGTCGGGCATAACTGGCTGCTGCGCAATCCGTCGGGTGCGTATTATCTGGACATCATCGCCATCACCTCAACCAGCCAGACACATACCTATGGGTCCGAAGGGCTGGGCGATCTGATGTATGGCGGTGATGGTTTTGATACCATGTTCGGCATGTACGGCGACGACACAATCTTCGGCGATGCAGGCAATGACGCGCTGTATGGCGGCATCGGCAATGACAGCCTGTTTGGCGGGGCAGACAACGACCTGTTGCTGGGTGACGAAGGCAACGACACGCTGTCGGGTGATGCCGGACTGGATACGTTGTACGGCGGTGCGGGGAATGACAGCCTGCTGGGCGGCGACGGCAACGATCAGCTGTATGGCGATGATGGCAATGACACGCTGGTTGGCGGTCTGGGCACGGATGCGCTGTATGGCGGTGTCGGGGCAGACGCGCTTTACGGCGATGCGGGCGCTGACACGCTGTATGGCGGCACCGGCAATGACAGCCTGTTTGGCGGCAGCGAGGATGACATGCTGTCGGGCGATGATGGCAATGATACGCTGAATGGCGGCTTGGGTCAGGATACGCTTTACGCGGGGTCGGGCGACGATTCCGTGACAGGCGGCGATTACAACGATGTGGCTTACGGCGGTGATGGCAATGACATCCTCGGAAGTTGGAGCACGGAAGGTGGCAATGACACCTTCATGGGGGGGGCGGGCAACGACCAGATCATCGGTGGTGGCGGCCACGACTATCTGACAGGTGATGACGGCAATGATACAATGTCAGGGGGCGTTGGCGCGGACACGATCCTTGGCGGGATCGGGACAGATACGTTTCTTGTGACCGACGACCACGAAACCGACACCTATTCCGGTGGCGAAAGCGTGGGTGACTATGACGCGATGTCATTTGCCAATTACCTTGGCACGGTGGGCGTGGCGGTGAGCTTCACAGGGAATGAGGCGGGTAGCTATGATTACCTTGGCACCGCGGATGCCACGGGCACGTTCGTTGAAATTGAAGGTGTGTCAGGCACGGATTATGCCGATACCCTGAATGCGTCGGCAACGACAGCCGGGGTCAGGCTGTATGGCAACGCTGGCAATGATACGGTCACGGGCGGCGCGGGGGCTGACAGTCTGGAAGGCGGGGTCGGCAATGACCTGCTGACAGGCGGTGCCGGCAATGACACGCTGATCTTTGGCGCGGGCAATGACAGTGTTTATGGCGGGGATGGTGATGATGTCATCGACGATCAGAATGGCACCCAGCTATATGGCGGGCAGGCCTTGGTTTACGGGGGTGCGGGCAATGATACGGTCTGGGGGTCAGGCGGCAATGACAACGTCTATGGTGGCGATGGCAATGACCAGCTGAACGGCGATGATGGCAATGATCTGCTGTCGGGTGGTACGGGCAACGATACGGTTACGGGCCACGGTGGCAATGATACGATTGCCGGCGGTGACGGGGCTGACAGCCTGACCGGCGGCACAGGCATTGATACGGTGGATTACAGCGCAGAAGCGGCGGGGGTCAGCGTTGACCTGCTGAACAGTTTCGGCACGACGGCAACCGGGTCTGACACGCTGGCGGGGTTCGAAGTTGTGCAAGGCAGCGCCTTTGCCGATTACATCGCGGGCATGGGTGCAGCCGATACGCTGTTTGGCGGCACGGGCGATGATACGCTGCGCGCGCGGGGCGGCAATGATGTGGTGTATGGTGGCGCGGGCAATGATGCGATCAACGGCAACGAAGGCAATGATACGCTGTATGGCGGTGATGGGGCCGATACCTTTAGCGTCGACAATACCCATGCGGGCAATGGTCTGGTCTTTGGCGGTGAAGGCGGCACCGATCAGGACGTTCTGACCTTTGCTGGCCAGACCGGCGCGGGTGTGACCGTGACCTACACTGGCACCGAAGCAGGCACGGCGCAGGTGGCGGGTGGCACAGTCACCTTCAGCGAAATCGAAACCATCAGCGGCAGCAATTTTGCCGACAGCATGAACGCATCTGCCAGCACGGGGGCGGTCAATCTGGCGGGCGGTGCGGGGGATGATACGCTGACGGGGGGGGCTGGGGCCAACAGTCTGGATGGTGGTGCGGGCAATGACAGTCTGTCTGGCGGCACTGGTGCGGATACGCTGCTGGCAGGTGATGGCAATGATGCGCTGACAGGCGGCACAGGCAATGACAGCCTGTCAGGTGGCGCGGGTGATGATACGGCGCATTTCAGCGGTGCGGTCAGCGATTACAGCTTTGACTATGGTCCGTCAGGCAAACTGATCGTCACCGATACGGTGTCAAACCGCGATGGCACCGATACGCTGGACGGCGTGGAATTCCTGCGCTTCAACGGCGTGACCTACCGGGTGATTTCTGGCGATGACGGGTCAAACACCACCTTGCAAGGCCCCAACGACGGTACACCGTCAATCATCATCGCGCATGACGGGGCCGATTGGGGGGGCGGGCACGCAACGAGTGACGCCATTTTCGGCGGCAATGGCAATGACACGCTTGATGGCGGTGATGGCAATGACACGCTGGTGGGCGAAGCTGACGATGACCTGCTGCGCGGTGACGGGGGCAACGATCAGGCCTTTGGCGGCGACGGCGAGGATACGCTGTACGGCGGTGCGGGCAATGACAGTTTGTCAGGCGGCGCGGGCACGGACCAGATCTATGGTGATGCCGGGAATGATACCATTGATGGCGGCAGCAGTTCTGACACCATCTATGGCGGAGAGGGTGACGATGTCATTGCCGATACCGGCGGCAGCTCCAGCGATGATACGATTTATGGCGGGGGTGGCAACGACACCATCAGCGGCGGCGCGCGCGAAGACCTGATTGCAGGCGATGC
>JAYUZO010000285.1:0-2901 GCA_043751715.1 Rhodobacterales bacterium
AGCGTGAAGGTCATGCTTTTGCCAACCAGCCGCCCGAAATCCAGGTCGTTCGTCTGGCCCATGGCCCCAAACGCCGCACGGCACCCGACCATGATGTTAAAGCACGACAGCGCCGTGAACAGAAAAACCATGATCAGCGTCAAAAGCCCGCCCACCAGCACCGGGCTGAACACCAGCAAAAAGACGATGCCGCCGCCAAAAACCAACGCGCTAACGGCAAACACCACCAAAAGGCCGGGTATGGCCACGAACGGCATCACAATCAGATACCGCCACAGCGTGTGGAACGACAGAAAGAATGAATGCGCAATCAACAGCATGCCCGGCCTCATGACGCGCAGCTTGCCCCGTGCAGGCGCGCAGGGGCCAAGGTCTGTGCTGTGCAGGGCAGGATTATGGCAAAAGGTGACAATCTTGGCGGCAACCGCTGATTGTGCCGCGATCAGGGCAGAAACGCATCATCAATCGGGGGGCGGATGGCGTTCAGCAGGTGGTTGGTCTTGCCCGCCGTTGCCACCAGCCGCATCAACTCGGCCTGTTCGGCCATGGTCATGCCCTGGGCGCGCGCTGCGGCAAGGTGGCTGTGCGTGCAATAATCGCAGGCATTGGCAATGCTGACGGCGGCATAGATCATTTCCTTGGTCTTGGCATCAATCAGCGACGGGGTCGCCATCACGGCCTTCACATCGCGCCATGTCTCCTCCAGCAGGCCTGCATCAAACGCCAGATAACGCCAGATGTTGCCCACAAAGTCTGACCCGCGCGTTATGCGGATATCGTCAAACACCGCCTTCACGCGCGGGTCGGATTCCGGGTTTTCCGGTTTCGGAACCGTGGGCATCAGAACATCGTGAACACACGCGCGGGCCCACCGGACCCGCCCGCATGCTTTGGCGCACCTACAATCAGCGTGGCCCCGGTGGCCGGCACCGCATCAAGGTTGGCCAGACATTCAATCCCCCACCGCCCCGTTGGCAACCAGCCGTAATGCGTGGCGAAATCCGGCGAAATGCCGAAATCGAGGCTTAGTGTATCCACCGCAATCCCCGCCACATCGCCGGATTCCGCCAGCATCACGGCCGCCTCAACGTGAAAGCCCGGAAAGTGCATTTTCCCTTCGCCGTCGGCATTGCGGAACCCCGGTGTGGCCACCCGTGCCGACCAGCCCGAATTCATCGCCACACAAGCCCCCGCCGGAATATCGCCATTTGCCGCGATCCATGCCGCAATATCATCCGGCGTGACCTGCGCATCGGCATCTGCTGCCGCCTTTTCGCGGATATCAATCACAGCCAGCGGGCAGAACAGCCGGTCAACCGGGATCATGTCCACCGACATGCCATCTTCGGAAAAATGCAAAGGCGCGTCCATATGCGTGCCCGTGTGTTCGTTCACGCGCAGTTCAAACAGGTTGAACTTGTGCTCGGCCCAGTTGAACTTTTGGTCCATGAAGAACTGCTGTTCGCCAAAGAACGTCGGGAAATCCGTGGTCAATGTATGGGTCATATCGGCCATCTGGCTGGCCCCCTGCGCCATCACCTTGGGGGCCATCCCCACGGTGCTGACTGCAGCCGCCGCCGCCCCCGCCCGAAAGAACGACCGCCGGTTCAGCATCCGGTCCCGCACAACATCGATCACGCAAGCATCACACATAGGCTTTCCCCCTGATTGGCTCCGACTCAGGGGTCAGTGTGACCTAAGGGAAAGGTGAGTCAACCTACCCCTCCATCGCCTCCAACTCATCAATGAACCCCGCGATCATGGACAGGCCCTTGTCCCAGAACTTCGGATCGCTCGCATCCAGCCCGAACGGTGCTAGCAATTCCTTGTGGTGCATTGATCCGCCTGCCTTCAGCATCGCGAAATACTTGGCCTCAAAATCAGGCAGCCCACCCTCATAGGCCGCGTACAGCGCGTTCACGAGGCCATCGCCAAAGGCATAGGCATACACATAAAACGGCGAATGCACGAAATGCGGGATATAGGCCCAAAAGGTTTCGTAGCCGTCCATGAAGTCAAACGCATCACCCAGCGATTGCGCCTGCACGCTCATCCACAGGGCGTTGATATCATCGGGCGTGAGTTCGCCTTCGGCGCGGGCGGCGTGCAGTTTGCATTCAAAATCGTAAAACGCGATCTGCCGCACCACAGTGTTGATCATGTCCTCCACCTTGCCCGCCAGCAGGGTCTTGCGTTCCGCAGGCGTTTTGGCTGCATCGAGCAGACGGCGGAACGTCAGCATTTCGCCAAATACGCTTGCCGTTTCGGCCAGCGTCAAGGGCGTGGATGACAGCAGCTCCCCCTGACCCGCCGCCAGCACCTGATGCACGCCATGCCCCAATTCATGCGCAAGCGTCATAACATCGCGCGGTTTGCCCAGATAGTTCAGCATGACATAGGGATGCACCGTCGAAACCGTCGGGTGCGCAAAGGCCCCCGGTGCCTTGCCCGGCTTCACGCCCGCATCAATCCAGCCCTTGGTGAAGAACGGCCTGGCAAGGTCTGCCATCTCGGGCGCAAAGGCCGCGTAGGCCCCCAGCACCGTCTCTGTCGCCTCGGCCCAATCCACAAGGCGGGGCGCATCCACCGGCAAGGGCGCGTTACGGTCCCAGACCTGCAACCGCTCCAGCCCCATCCATTTCGCCTTCAGCCGGTAATAGCGGTGCGAAAGTTTGGGGTAGGCCGCCACCACCGCGTTGCGCAGCGCCTCCACCACCTCCGGCTCCACATGGTTGGACAGGTGCCGCCCGGTTTGCGGCGTTGGCATCTTGCGCCAGCGGTCCTGAATTTCCTTTTCCTTGGCCAGCGTGTTGTGCACGCGCGCGAACAGCTTGATATGGGTGTCAAACATCGCAGCCAAGGCCCGCGCGCCCGCCTCGCGCCGTGCGCGGTCCGGGTCCG
>JAYUZO010000286.1:0-1867 GCA_043751715.1 Rhodobacterales bacterium
GCCGACTTCATGCTGCATCTGATCCGCGCACGCCACGGCGCGCCTTTGGCCCGGCAAGTGGCCGCCAGCTTTCTGACCACCACGCGCGCAGGGTCTGAACCGCAGATCACACCCGATGTCGCGCTTGATCCGCGTGTCGCCCGCGCGATTGCGCGGATGGAGGCGCGGCTTGATGCGCCCGAAGCCGTGGGCGTCACCGCCGCCGCCATCGGCCTGTCACCTCGGCGGCTGGAAACCCTGTTCCGCACCAGCCTTGGTCTGACACCGGGTGCCTATGCGCTGTCCTTGCGCCTTGCTGCCGCGCGCCGCATGGTTACCGATACAGCGCATCCCTTGGCCGAAGTGGCCCTGCGCACCGGGTTTTCATCCGCCGCCACCCTGACCCGTGCCTTCGGTCAGGCATTTGGCCACCCGCCCAGCCAGTTGCGACGATGACACCTTTAGGCCGCGTCCAGCAAACCTCGCCCTTTCAACAGCGCCTCAACCCCCGGCATCTTGCCGCGGAACGCCATATACAGCGCCTCGGCGTCCTGACTGCCGCCCGCGCCAAGGATATGCTTTTCCAACCGCGCCGCCGTGGCCGGATCAAAGTAATCGCCCGTCTCCTCAAACGCCGCAAAGGCATCGGCGTCCATCACCTCGGACCACATGTAGCTGTAATAGCCCGATGAATAGCCATCGCCTGAAAACACATGCGCGAAATGCGGCGTGGCGTGGCGCATCGTGATGGCCGCTGGCATGCCAATACCCGCCAGAACCTGTGCCTGCATCACCATCGGGTCGGCCGGTGCCGGCCCTTCGTGGAACGCCAGATCGACCAGAGCACTGGATACGAATTCCACCGTCGCAAAACCCTGATCATAGGTGCCCGCCGCCAGCAACCGCTTCAGCATATCCGCTGGCATCGGCTCACCCGTCTGCCAGTGCCGCGCGTGTTTCTGCAGCACTTCGGGCACTTCCAGCCAGTGTTCATACAACTGGCTAGGCAGTTCCACGAAATCCCGCGCAACGGACGTACCGCTGATAAACCCGTGCGTTACATCCGACAGCATCTGATGCAGCGCATGGCCAAACTCATGGAACAGCGTCCGCGCATCATCATATGACAGCAGCGCAGGTTCCCCTTTTGCAAAGTTGCAGATGTTCACCACGATGGGGCGCACATCGCCGCCCAGCTTGCGCTGACTGCGCATGGCCGAACACCACGCGCCTGACCGTTTGCTGCCCCGCGCAAAGTAATCACCGATGAACACCGCGATATGCTTGCCCTTGCGCGTCACCTCCCACGCCCGCGCATCCGGGTGGTACAGCGCCATATCCAGCGCGCGGAATTCCAGCCCGAACAACCGGTTGGCGCAATCAAACTGTGCTGCCAGCATCGCCTCAAGGCCAAGATAGGGTTTCAGCGCCGCCTCATCCAGATCATGCTCTGCCACGCGGCGTTTTTCCGAATAATACCGCCAATCCCACGGGGCCAGTGCATCATTCACCCCGTCCGCCTGCATCATCGCCTGCAAAACTGCCGCATCGGCATTGGCTGACGCGCGCGCCGGATGCCAGACCCGCATCAACAGATCCCGCACCGCGCCGGGCGTTTTTGCCATTTCGGGTTCCAGCTTGAAATCGGCAAAGCTGGTATAGCCCAGCAGCGCAGCCCGCTCGGCACGCAATGCCAGCGTTTCCGCCGCAAGCGCCCGGTTGTCCGTCTCGCCGCCGTTCGCCCCACGCGCCACCCACGCCGCAAAGGCCTTTTGCCGCAGATCGCGCCGGGGTGAGAATTGCAGAAAGGGCACGATCAGGCTGCGGTTCAGGGTGACAATATGGCCCGCAACCCCGCGTTCCGTGGCCGCCGCCCGTGCCGTGGCCA
>JAYUZO010000287.1:0-18747 GCA_043751715.1 Rhodobacterales bacterium
AGTTCAACCAAGGCCGCATTGCCGTTGTTCGAAATGGTAAAGACAAGCTCTTGGGCCAGTGCGGGTTGGGCCACCAAGGCAGCCACGGCAAGGGCAATAAAGCGGGTCGGTTTCATCGTGTGTCACTCCTGCGGGGTCGAACCCCGTGGTGCAGATATGGGATTCGCCTGTCTGCAATACCACCCCGCACAGGGGGGAAAAAGCGCAGCCTTGCATCATCACGGTGCGCGCACAGAAAAAAAGGCCGGGCATGACGCCCGGCCAGGTCCAACAGGGAGGATGCCGTGCCATAACCCCGACACGACAAGGGGAACTCTTGGGACCACAACCAGAAACAATCCCTCTGATACCAGGATAGCACCTGATTCTGGCAACAATATGGCCTTTAGGCTACCAGCCGGTAACCACCGCTTTCGGTGACCAGCAGGCGTGCATTCGATGGATCAGGTTCAATCTTTTGCCGCAGGCGGTAGATGTGCGTTTCCAGCGTATGGGTGGTGACGCCGGCATTATAGCCCCACACTTCATGCAGCAGCACATCACGCGCCACCACGCCCGATTGCGCGCGGTACAGGTATTTCAGGATGTTGGTTTCCTTTTCCGTCAGGCGGATCTTTTTTTCCTTTTCATCCAGCAGCATCTTCAATGCGGGCTTGAACGTATAGGGGCCAAGCTGGAAAACCGCGTCTTCTGATTGTTCATGCTGGCGCAGTTGGGCGCGGATGCGCGCCAGCAACACGGGAAACTTGAACGGTTTGGTGACATAGTCATTGGCCCCGGCATCAAGGCCCAGAATGGTGTCGGCGTCACTGTCATGCCCGGTCAGCATCAGGATCGGGCATTTCACCCCGGCCTTGCGCATGCGGCGGCACAACTCGCGGCCATCGGTATCAGGCAGGCCCACGTCAAGGATCACCAGATCATACAGGCCCTGCTTGACCTTTTCCATGCCATCGGCGCCGGACCCGGCTTCGAACACATCGAAATCTTCGGTCATCACCAGCTGTTCGCTCAGCGCTTCGCGCAGATCGTCATCATCATCGACTAACAGGATTTTACGCAAGGTGGCCATGTGGTTCTCCGGGGTATGAGCAATGATCTCGGTATCAGTAACGTTCCCGACAAGGATTTCCGTGCGGTCCTCACGGGGACGTGTCGCAACGGGCGGGTTTGTTTCAAAACGGGGGTGTTCCGGTGGCATCGGCGCGCGCGGTTGAAACAATCGCACCGGTGGCTTTTCGAAACAGTGGTTTGCGCATAGACACAGACCATGACCTTTGCCCTGACGTTCCCCGAATTGTTCAACCGCGCCCGTGCCGATCTGCGCATGGGGGTGCCGGTGGTGCTGACGGATGCCGGGGCGGGGGCGCTGATCGTGGCGGCTGAGGCGGCATCGACGGTGCGGCTGGCGGATCTGCACAAGGTGGGTCAGCCTGTTCTGGCGATTACAGCATGGCGGGCGGCCACGTTGAAGGCGCGGGTCTATGACGGTGATCTGGCGCGGTTGGCGGTGCCAGTGGGGGCGGATGTGGCGTGGTTGCTGGCGCTGGCAGACCCCAAGGATGATCTGCGCCATCCGATGAAGGGCCCGCTGGCAACGCTGCGCGATGGCCCGGCCACCCTGCACCGCGCGGCGATTGCTCTGTGCAAGGCGGCGCATTTGCTGCCAGCGGCCCTTGTCACGCCAGTGCCGGATGCGGGTGGTTTTGCGGCGGCGCACGGTCTGACCCTGCTGCCTGCCACGGCGATCACGGCTGAAATTGCCAGCGCGCCGGTGCTGCACCCGGTGGTGGCCGCGCGTCTGCCGATGGTGGCATCAGATGCGGGCCGCGTGCATGTGTTTCGCCCGGATGACGGCGGCGAGGAGCATTATGCCATTGAAATCGGGCGGCCTGACCGCAGCCAACCGGTGCTGGCACGCCTGCATTCGGCGTGTTTTACGGGCGATGTGCTGGGCAGCCTGAAATGTGATTGCGGGCCGCAGTTGCGCAGCGCTTTGGCGCAGATGGGGCAGGCGGGGGCGGGGGTGCTGCTGTACCTTAATCAGGAAGGGCGGGGGATCGGGCTTGCCAACAAGATGCGGGCCTATTCCTTGCAGGATCAGGGGTTTGACACGGTTGAGGCAAACCACCGGCTGGGGTTTGAAGATGATGAGCGGGATTTCCGCATCGGGGCTGCGCTGTTGCGCCAGATGGGCTTTTCTGCGGTGCGGTTGCTGACAAACAACCCGCGCAAGATTGCCATGATGGAAGGGTGCGGGATTACCGTCACCGAACGCGTGCCGCTGCATGTGGGGCAAACCGATCAGAACCGGGCCTATCTGGCAACGAAGGCGGCGAAATCGGGGCATCTGTCGTGAAGACGGATATCATCGTTACGCGCATGGGCGCGTGGTTCATGGGGCGGAGGTTTCCCTGTGCGATTGGCCGTACCGGCATCACCACCACCAAACGTGAAGGCGACGGGGCCACGCCTGCCGGTGTGCACAGCTTTGTGGGCCTGCTGTACCGGCCCGACCGCGTGCCGCGCGCATCCTTGCCCGATTGGGCGCTGCCGATCAGGCCGCGTGATGGCTGGTCGGATGACCCGAGGGATGAGGATTACAATCTGATCATCACCCGCCCGCATGCCCACAGCCACGAACGGCTGTGGCGGGCAGACCCCCTGTATGACGTGGTGCTGCTGACCAACTGGAACTGGCCCTATGCGGTACGCGGGGCGGGGTCGGCGATTTTCATGCACCGCTGGCGCGCACCGGGGCGGCGAACGGCGGGCTGCGTGGCCTTTGCCCCGCAAGACCTGCTTTGGATCGCAAACCGCATCCGCCACCACACACGGCTGATTGTGCGCGGCTGACCCCTTCTCAAAGCGCTTTGAACGGAATAGGCTCGCATCGGAAGAGGGAGGATCACCATGGCCAAATCGCCGTCCACGCTGGAGGACGATCTGTTTGCATTGCGCCTGCAACGCTCAGCGCGTGATCTGTGGCCCATGCTGGACCGCCTGTATGGCAGCCACCCCGATTACACTGCCTTTTGCGAAAAGCTGACGGCAAGCCTGCAAAAGGCCGCGCGTGACCGCAGCCCTGATCTGAAGCGCCTTGATCTGCAGCGCGATCTGGAACCTGACTGGTTCCAGCGTTCAGGCATGGCGGGCTATGTGTTCTACATCGACCGTTTCGCTGGCAACCTGAAAGGCGTGCTGGACAAGCTCGATTACCTGTCTGATCTGGGCATCACCTATGTGCATTTCATGCCCTGCCTGAACCCGCGCCCCGGTGACAGCGATGGCGGCTATTCGGTGATGGATTACCGCGCGATCAACCCCGCCTACGGCACGATGGCAGATTTTGAGGCGGTCACGGCTGCGTGCCGCGCGCGGGGGATGTCGGTCTGCATTGATCTGGTGCTGAACCACACCGCCAAAGAACATGCCTGGGCGCAGGCGGCGGCAAAAGGGGACGCGCGCTATCAGGATTATTACCTGATGTTTGACACACCGGATCAACCCGAAGCCTATGAACGCACGCTGGTTGAGGTATTCCCCGACAATGCGCCGGGCAACTTTACCCATTACGATTTCGGCAAATGGGTCTGGACCACCTTCAACGAACATCAGTGGGATCTGAACTGGGCCAACCCGCAGGTGTTTCTGGAAATCGTCGATATCATGCTGCATCTCGCCAATCGCGGGGTCGATGTGCTGCGCCTTGATGCCGTGGCGTTTATGTGGAAACGCATGGGCACGCGCTGCCAGTCAGAACCCGAGGTGCATATGCTGCTGCGCGCCTTACGCGCCTGTTCACGCATTGCCACCCCTGCCGTGCTGCATCTGGAAGAGGCGATTGTGGCCCCTGCCGAAATGCTGCCCTATCTGGGGCGCGGGCAGCATGACGGGCGCGAAGGCAACCTTGCCTATCACAACAGCCTGATGGTGCAGTTCTGGGGGGCCTTGGCCACACGCGATACCGGCCTGATGACCCATGTGCTGGCCACGCATTTCCCCGAAACCCTGACCAATGCCACCTATGCCACTTACCTGCGCTGCCATGATGATATCGGCTGGGCCATAACAGATGAAGATGCGGCGGCGCTTGGCATATCGGGCCATGGCCACCGGGGATACCTGTCTGATTTTTATGAGGGGGGCTTTGCAGGTACTTTCGCGCGGGGTGCGCTGTTTCAGGAAAACCCGGAAACCGGGGACAAGCGTATTTCGGGCAGCCTTGCGTCACTTGCCGGGCTGGAAAAGGCGGTGTCCGAAGGCGACAGGGGGGCGGCTGACCTGGCGGTGCAGCGCATATTGATGGGGCACGCGCTGATTGCGGCGTTTGGCGGTATCCCGCTGATCTATATGGGTGATGAGCTGGCAACGCTGAATGATTACAGCTACCGCGATGTGCCGGAACACGCGCATGACAGCCGCTGGGTGCACCGCCCGCGCATGGATTGGCAGGCGGTGCGCGCGGGCGATGCGCCACCCGCGCGGGTGTATCAGGGTGTAAGGGCGATTTTGGCGCGCCGGGCGGCCACCGATGCGCTGCACGCAGGCCATGCCACCCGCATCATCCGCCACGCGGTGCCGGGGCTGTTTGCCTTTGCACGGGCCGCGCCGACGGGGGCGGTGGTCTGTCTGTTCAACTTTACCGAAGGCTGGGTGAACGTACCTGAATCACTGGTGCGCGGGGCCGGTGCGCGCGTGATGCATGATGCGCTGTCGGATCATGCTGTAGAACTGCACGCCGGTGCCGTGGTATTGCCGCCTTACGGGCGGGTCTGGCTTAGCTGAGGCGAATGCCCCCCTTTCCCTTTGCTGCCCCAATTGCCATATAGACAGCCAGTAGCGGCAGAAGGATAACCACCATGTTCGGAATGGGCGAAACAGCGGCCCCTGCGGCTGATCTGATCCTTGACGGCACCGAGGCCACGTTCATGCAGGACGTGATCGAGGCCAGCAAGGATACCCCGATCATCGTTGATTTCTGGGCCACATGGTGCGGCCCCTGCAAACAACTGACCCCCGCGCTTGAGGCTGCGGTGACGGCGGCCAAGGGCAAGGTGCGGCTGGTCAAGATCGACGTGGACAAGAACCAGCGCATCGCAGGCCAGTTGCGCATCCAGTCCATTCCCACCGTTTACGCCTTTTGGCAGGGCCAGCCGGTGGACGGGTTTCAGGGCGCGCAGCCGGGGTCGGAAATCAAGGCGTTCATTGACCGTGTGACAGCGCTTGGTGGTGACGGTGGCCTTGCCGATGCCATTGCCGCCGCCGAGGATATGCTGACCGAAGGGGCCGCCGCTGATGCCGCCGAAACCTTTGCCGCCATCCTGGGTGAAGAGCCTGAAAACGCCGCCGCCTATGGTGGCCTTTGCCGGTCTTACCTTGCCATAGGTGATCTGGATCAGACGCAGGCCCTGCTGGACGCAGCCCCTGCCAAAATCGCCAAAAGCCTTGAGGTTGAGGCGGCGCGTGCCCAGCTGGAACTGGCCCGTCAGGCCGCGAGTGCCGGCCCCGAAGACGTGCTGCGCCGCGCGGTTGATGCAGACCCCGCCAACCATCAGGCGCGGTTCGATCTGGCCATCGCACTCAATGCCAGCGGCAAGGTGGACGCAGCCGTGGACGAACTGCTTGATCTGTTCCGCCGTGACCGCGAATGGAATGATGCCGCCGCCAAGGCGCAACTGATGATCATCTTTGATGCACTGAAACCGACTGATCCGATCGCGCTGAAGGGGCGTCGTCGCCTGTCATCAATGATATTTGCCTGATGGCGCGCGCGGACTAGGTGCTGATCATGATAAAAGCTTCAGATCTTCCCGACATGATCCCCATGTTCCCGCTGCCGGGCGCGCTGCTTCTGCCCCGCGCGCGGCTGCCCCTGCATCTGTTTGAACCGCGTTATCTGCAAATGCTGGATGATGTGCTGAAAACCAAACATCGGCTGATCGGCATGATCCAGCCGCGCGAGATGCCTGCAGGGTCCACCGAAAAACGCCTGCATGCCATTGGCTGCGCGGGCCGCCTGACCGGGTTTTCCGAAACCGAAGATGGGCGCTACATGATCACGCTTTCGGGCATCAGCCGGTTCCGCGTCAAGGAAGAGGTGCAGGGTTTTACCCCGTACCGCCGCTGCAATGTGGAATGGCAGGGTTTCGGCCGTGATCTGGGCCCCACCGAAGATGACACGGGCTTTGACCGTGCGGCATTTCTGAAACTGCTGGGGCGCTATTTCACGGCCATGGAAATGTCCACCGACTGGAGCAGCCTGTCCGACGCCGACCCCGAACTGCTGCTCAATTCGTTGTCGATGCTGTGCCCGTTTGACCCGGAAGATAAACAGGCCCTGCTTGAGGCCCCATCACTGACCACGCGGCGCGAAACGCTGGTAACGCTGCTGGAATTTGCTCTGCGCGGCGGATCAAACGAAGAGATGATGCAATGAATGATGTGCCGCCCGTTGATCGCCGCATGCTTGAATCGCTGGTCTGCCCGCTGACCCACGCCACGCTGCATTATGATGCTGATCGTGCCGAACTGGTGTCCAAATCCGCTGGCCTTGCCTTTCCCGTGCGCGAAGGCATTCCGATCATGCTGGTGTCCGAGGCCCGCAAACGCGACTAATGGTCTGAATATCCGCGCCGCAGGCACCTGCCCAGTCGGCCAGAACACACGTCAGATCGGCTGCCCTGCCAACAGTTTCGGCAAATCGCCCGTCAGCCCGGCCGCCTGCCGCATGAACCCGCGCCGCAACGCGGGCACCCGGCTGACCACCCCCATCCCTAAATCGCGCACCGCGCGCAGCAGGGGGTTATCGTTGGAAAACAGCCGGTTGACCGTATCCATGCCCAAGGCAAGCGCCGTGGCATCAAACCTGCGCCAGCGTTGATAGCGGTTCAGCACATCAACGGCACCAATATCTTCACCCCGGCGCGCGGCCAAAATCAATACTTCGGCCAGTGCTGCCACATCACGCAGGCCAAGGTTCAACCCTTGGCCTGCAATCGGGTGCACGCCGTGGGCCGAATCCCCAACCAGCGCCAATCGGGGGGCGATGAACGATTGCGCAAGCGACAGTGACAAGGGGTAGGTGAACCTGTCCCCGGCAAGGCTGATCTCGCCCAGAAAATCACCGAAACGCGGGCGCAGCGCATCAAGATATGCGGCATCGGGCAGGGCTTGAATCGCCGCTGCCACATCGGCATTTTCCGACCAGACAATGCTGGAATGATGCCCGCCGTGCAGTGGCAAAATGGCCAGTGGCCCACCCGGCATGAAATACTGGTGTGCGATGCCATGGTGCGGCTGTGCGTGATGCACCGCTGTCACCAGTGCCGTCTGCCCATACCCCCAACCCACGCGCGTGATGCCCGCACGCAGGGCTGTGCCGGACCCCCGGCCATCACATCCCACCACCAAGCGGCCCGTGATCTGTGCGCTGGACCCAAGGGTAACTGTAACGCCTTGGGCCGTCACATCCTGGGCCACGACGGTTTGCCCTGACAGCAGGGTGATATTCGGCTGGGCCATCATCGCGGCCAGAAACGCCGCATACAGATGCCGGTCTTCCAGCAAAAAGCCCATCGGGCCTTCCTCGATCTCGGTATGGTCAAAATGCAGAAAATACGGCGCAGGACCGCTGCCTGCCAACCCGTCTGATGCCTTGATGTCCAGTATCGGCTGCACTTTGTCTGCCACCGCAGACCACACGCCGATCATGGACAGCAGGCGTTTGGACGCGATGGCAAGCGCATAGGCGCGCCCGTCAAACCCCACATCCGCCCGCGCGGGGGCAGGGCGGGCATCCACAACGGTCACACGGAACCCGCCCTGTGCCAGTGCCAGCGCCAGGGCGGGGCCGTTCAGCCCGCCGCCCACAATCAGGATATCGCAATCGGGTGTCATGTCCTGCAATATGGCGGCGCGGGTGGGATTGTCCATGCCACAGCCTGCGGTTAGCCTTGCGGCAAATCGGATGGGGGCAAGAATGGCGGGCAACTGGCTGCACATGAGCGCAAGCGATCTGGGCCGGGCGATTGCCGTGGGCAAGATCCACCCGGTTGAATTGACCGAGGCCTTTCTTGATGCCATTGAAGCCCACCCCTTGCGTGAGCGCATCTATACCCGCACAACGCCGCGCCGCGCGCGGTCAATGACGCTGGCGGCGGCAGGGCGTGCCAAGGCGGGATTGCGCATGGGGCTGCTGGACGGTGTGCCGCTGTCATGGAAAGACCTGTTTGATACCGCAGGCGCGCCAACCGAAGCCGGGTCTGCCCTGCTGAAAGGCCGGGTGCCAGACCGTGATGCAGCGGTGCTGGTCAATGCGACAGCGCGCGGGCTGGTCTGTCTGGGCAAGACCCACATGTCGGAACTGGCGTTTTCGGGGCTGGGGTTGAACCCGGTCACCGCCACGCCGCCCTGTGTGAATGATGCGCAGGCGGTGCCGGGGGGCAGCTCCAGCGGGGCTGCGGCATCCGTGGCGTTCGGGCTGGCCCCGGCGGCAATCGGGTCTGATACCGGCGGGTCGGTGCGTATTCCTGCGGCGTGGAATGATCTGGTGGGGCTGAAGGTCACGCATGGACGGTTGTCATTGGTGGGCGCGGTGCCGCTGTGCGCGGATTTTGATACGGTCGGGCCACTGGCGCGCAGTGTGGAAGATTGCGCAGAACTGCTGGCCGTGCTGGAGGGCGGGCGGGCGGCCGATCTGCGCGGGGCAAGTTTGCAGGGCAAGCGCCTGTTGTTGCTTGAAACACTCGCGTTGGATGAAATCCGTGCAGCACCCGCAAAGGGGTTTGAAGATGCGGTTGCGCGCCTTGCAGCCAAGGGTGCCAGCATCGTGCATGGCCAGGTGCCCGAGGTATCCGAGGCGGTGGATCTGGCAGCCACGCTGGTACGGGCCGAGGCCTATGCGACATGGGGCAAGATGATAGAGGCGGCCCCGGGCAAGATGTTTGTGCGCATTCGCGAACGGTTTTTGTCAGGGGCGGGGATCACGGCCGCCGATTACATTGCCGGGTGGAACCGCTTGCGCGCATTGCGGGCGATCTGGGTGCAGAAAACGGCGGCCTTTGATGCGGTGATCTTGCCGACATCGGCGATCATGCCGCCAAACGCCAGCCGCCTGATGACGGATGATGCCTATTATGTCACCGAAAACCTGCTGGCGCTGCGCAACACGCGCATTGCCAATATGCTGGGCCTGTGTGCCATCACCCTGCCCACGGGCCAGCCCAGTTGCGGGATCAGTTTCATGGGCCCCCCGATGGGCGAAGAGGCGCTGTTGCGCCTTGCGGCTGCGGCAGAACGCGCATTGGGGTGATTGAACGGGCAAACTTGCCACAATATCTGGGCCCAAGCCCCCCTTATTGCAGCGTTTTTCTGGACCGCGCAGAAAACTGTCGCTATTGTAATGATCAAGCCGGGCGAAACGATCCGGCGCGATGAGGCATGATGGCGTTCCCAGAGCGGTTTTCGAACCTGCCAGATTATGCGTTTCCGCGTTTGCGGACGCTGCTCGATGCGCATGCACCGGGCGGTGAGGCCATTCAGATGACCATTGGCGAACCCCGCCACCCGATGCCCGATTTCGTCGGCCCCATCCTTGCCGCCAATCTGCAGGGCTTTGCCAGCTATCCCATCAACGAAGGCACGCCTGATCTGTTGGCAGCCATTACGGCATGGGTGCAGCGCCGCTATGGCGTGGCCTTGGCCGAAAACCGCATCATGGCGCTGAACGGCACGCGTGAGGGGCTGTTCAATGCCTGCATCGCGCTGTGCCCCGAACAAAAGCACGGCCAGACGCCCGCCGTGCTGATGCCGAACCCGTTCTATCAGGTTTATGCCGTGGCCGCACTCACCGTGGGGGCCGAACCGGTTTACCTGAACGCCACGGCGGCTACGGGGCATTTGCCGGATTTCACCGCTGTTGACCCCGCACTGCTGGACCGTACCGCGCTTGTCTATCTGTGTTCGCCGGCCAATCCGCAGGGTGCCGTGGCCAGCCGTGATTACTGGCGCGCGCTGCTGGCCTTGGCGGAAAAGCATGATTTCCGCATTCTGGCGGATGAATGCTATTCCGAGGTCTGGCGCACCGCACCGCCCGTGGGCATTCTGCAGGTGGCCGCCGAAATGGGCGCTGATCCTGAACGCGTGCTGGCGTTTCATTCGCTGTCGAAACGGTCAAACCTGCCGGGCCTGCGGTCGGGCTTTGTGGCCGGTGGCGTGCAGTCTATTGCCGCCATCCGCAAACTGCGCACCTTTGCGGGCGCGCCTTTGCCTGCGCCTTTGCAAAAGGTGGCGGCAGCCGCGTGGGCGGATGAGGCGCATGTGGATGCCAGCCGCGCGCTGTATCACCAGAAATTCGCGCTGGCTGATGCGATTTTTGGCAGCATGCAGGGCTATGTGCCGCCAGAGGGCGGGTTTTTCCTGTGGCTGCCGGTGGATGATGGCGTGCAGGCCACCGTCAAACTCTGGACAGAAACAGGCGTGAAGGTGCTGCCGGGGGCATACCTGTCGCGCGATACGGCCACGGGCAACCCCGGTGCCGGGTATATTCGGGTGGCGCTTGTCGCCCCCATTGATGAAACCGCGCGCGGGCTGGCACGCCTGCGCGATTGTTTGTACGGGTAAGGGAACGGCATGGCATCCTATCAGGCACGGCAACGCGACCCCTTGCTGGATCAGGGCACGCAAGCCATGATCGAACGCCGCGGGCGCGAGCTTTTGGGGCTGGTGCTGATGGCTGCGGCGATCGGGTTCATGCTGCTGTTGGGCAGTTACAGTGCAAACGATCCGGGTTGGATGGTGGCCACGGATGAACCTGCGCAGAACATGCTGGGGCGGTTTGGCGCAGCGGTATCATCGACGCTGATCATCATCGTGGGCCTTGGCGCCTGGGCCATGCCGGTGATCCTGCTGGCCTGGGGTGTGCGGTTTGTGGCGCACCGCGGCATGGACCGCGTGATAGGCCGCATGGTGTTTGCCGTGATCGCGGTTGCGGTGGCATCGGCCTATGCCACCACCATTCCGCCGGGGCCTGCATGGCCACATCAGGGTGTGGGTCTGGGCGGGCTGTTTGGCGATACGGCCATGGGGTTCCTGTTGGGGATCCTGCCGTTGCAGGCCGGATTTGCGCTGAAACTGCTGTCGCTGGTGATGGCCGTTGGCATGATTGCCATCATGCTGTTCGTCATGGGCTTTTCGCGCGATGAATTGCGCCGGATCGCGCATTTCCTGCTGGTGGGGTCTATCCACAGCTATAACGCCGTGGCCAACCTGACGGGCAAGGGTGCCAGCACCAGCCTGCGCGCGGCACAGGCCCTGAACGATCGCCGCCTTGAACGCCGCTCGGCCATTGTCACCGGCCCGTCAGAACCCCCCGTTGCCCGCCCCGATGGCTGGCAGGCGCCGCTTGCCGCCCGCCGTGGCGTGGTCGTGCGTGCTGAACCGCCCGTCACCGAACCCGCCGGATGGGGGGCCCCCGATGCCATGCGCGCAGAACCACGCTATGGCCAGCCACTGGAGGCGGCCCCTGCACCAAAGCTGGGCCTGATCGCCCGTATCCGCCGCGCGGTAGAACCCGATCCCGAACCCGAACTGGTGGAACCCATGCTGTCTGCCGCCATGCTGGATCATGCAGCACCGTCTGATGACCGTATCAAGGCGCGGATCAGCGATGCCATCCGCGCCCGCGCGCGCGGTGTGGCACCCGCAACCATCGGCATGACCCCGCTACAGGCCGCCGTCGCCAACGCCGCCGCGCGCCGCGAGCCGCCGGTGATGCGCCCGCGCGGGCCGATGCCGCTGATCGCTGATACCACCAATCATGTGCTGGTCGAAGATACCGATGATGATTGGCAGGATGATGACGCGCAGGCCTTTACCGCCGATGCGGATTGGAATGCGGACACGGATTATGCGCCGCCACCGCTGCCCGCCGCCCACACGCTGGACCGCCGCGCCGTGGTGCAGCAACCCATGGTCAGAAAACCCGCCCTGTCCAGCAAGGCCGTGGCCGAAGCCCAGCCGCGCCTGCGGTTTGAAGACCAGCAGCCCGTTTATGACCTGCCACCCCTGAACCTGCTTTCCGCACCGTCCACCGTGCAGCGCCACACGCTGTCGAACGAGGCACTGGAAGAAAACGCACGCATGCTGGAATCCGTGTTGGATGATTACGGCGTCAAAGGTGAAATCGTCAGCGTGCGCCCCGGCCCCGTGGTGACCATGTATGAATTGGAACCGGCACCGGGCCTAAAGGCATCGCGCGTCATCGGGTTGGCCGATGATATTGCCCGCTCCATGTCGGCGCTGTCGGCGCGTGTGTCCACCGTGCCCGGCCGTACTGTGATTGGCATCGAATTGCCCAACGTGCACCGCGAGAAAGTTGTGCTGCGTGAAATCCTGTCAGCGCGCGATTTTGGCGACAGTTCCATGCGCCTGCCACTGGCGCTTGGTAAGGATATCGGCGGTGAGCCGATCATCGCAAACCTGGCCAAAATGCCCCACCTGCTGATTGCCGGCACCACCGGTTCAGGCAAATCCGTGGCGATCAACACCATGATCCTGTCGCTGCTGTACAAGCTGACGCCCGAGGAATGCCGCCTGATCATGATTGACCCCAAGATGCTGGAACTGTCGGTTTACGATGGCATCCCGCACCTGCTGTCACCCGTGGTGACCGACCCGAAAAAGGCCGTTGTGGCCCTGAAATGGGTCGTGGGCGAAATGGAAGAACGTTATCGCAAAATGTCCAAGATGGGCGTGCGTAACATTGATGGCTACAATGGCCGGGTCAAGGAAGCCTTGGCCAAGGGTGAATTGTTCCGCCGCACGATCCAGACCGGGTTTGACGAAGACACGGGCGAGCCGGTGTTTGAAACGGACGAATTCATGCCGGTCGCCATTCCCTATATCGTGGTGGTCGTTGATGAAATGGCCGATCTGATGATGGTGGCCGGCAAGGAAATTGAGGCGTGTATTCAGCGGCTGGCGCAGATGGCGCGGGCATCGGGGATTCACCTGATCATGGCCACGCAGCGACCGAGCGTGGATGTGATCACCGGCACGATCAAGGCGAACTTCCCCACCCGGATTTCGTTTCAGGTGACAAGCAAGATCGACAGCCGCACGATCCTAAGCGAACAGGGCGCCGAACAACTGCTGGGCATGGGTGACATGCTGTATATGGCAGGCGGGGCCAAGATCACGCGTATTCACGGGCCGTTTGTCAGTGATGAAGAGGTTGAGGAAATCGTCAACCACCTGAAATCCTACGGGCCGCCGGTTTATATGTCGGGCGTGGTGGAAGGCGTGGATGATGACGCGGCCTCGGATATCGACATGGTGCTGGGCCTTGGCGGTGACGGGTCGGACGATGCGCTGTATGATCAGGCGGTGGCCGTGGTGGCCAAGGATCGCAAATGTTCGACCAGCTATATCCAGCGCAAGCTGGGCATCGGCTATAACAAGGCGGCGCGTCTGGTGGAACAGATGGAGGAAAACCACGTGGTCACAACGGCAAACCATGTGGGCAAACGCGAGATCTTGCTGCCGGAGCATTGAGTTAGACCCCGCCCCGGACCTGATCCGGGGCCTCCGCCCACCTGATGAGACCCCCGAACAGGTCCGGGGCGGGTATCCTGCTTAACCGCCTTCATTGCGCAAACAAATTGCGCCATCTTGCGCCAGACAAACCATGACAGGTGCCGCCATGAACACCCTACCCCTGCACACTGGCCGCAGCATTCCGCAACTCGGCTTTGGCCTGTGGCAGGTGGACGACGCGGCAGGCGTCACCGAAACCGCGTTGCGCGCGGGCTACCGGCTGGTGGATGGTGCGGCGATCTATGGCAATGAGGCGGGGCAGGGCGCAGGTATCCGCGCCAGTGCGGTGCCGCGCAATCAGATTTTTGTCACCACAAAGGTCTGGAATGACCGGCAGGGCTATGACGAAACGCTGCGCGCCGTGCACGAAAGCTTTGGCCGGCTGGGGGTGGATCGGATCGACCTGATCCTGATCCATTGGCCCTGCGCGGGCAAGAACCTGTTCGTGGATACCTGGCGCGCCCTGATTGCGCTGCAGGAACAGGGGCGCGTCACGGATATTGGCGTGTCAAACTTCAACGCCGCACAGATTGACCGGCTGATTGCAGAAACCGGTGTGACCCCGGTGCTTAATCAGATGGAACTGCATCCGCAGTTGCAGCAGGCCGATTTGCGCGCCGCACTTGCCGCGCGGGGGATTGTCACGCAAAGCTGGACGCCGCTTGGCGGCGGGCGCAGCTTTGATGCGCCTGCGATCCGCGCCATTGCCGCGCGCACTGGCAAAACACCAGCGCAAGTGATCCTGCGCTGGCATCTGGAACTGGGCTGTTCGGTGATCCCCCGGTCGACGCGCGCGGCGGGACTGGCCGAGAATATGGCGCTGTTTGATTTTGCCCTAACCCCTGACGATCACGCGGCCATCTCCACGCTGGACACGGGCGCGCGCATCGGGCCCGATCCGGACCATTTCGGCTGATGGGGGATGGGCAATTACCCATGTTCCCCGCCCAAACTATCCGTTCCACCCCCGGTACCAGTCTACAAACTGCGCAACGCCGTCTTTGATATCCGTCCTTGGCAGCGCCCCCACCAAAGCCTCGATCAACCTTGCATCCGCCCAGGTGGCGGGCACGTCACCCGGCTGCATCGGCAGCAGGTTGCGCGTGGCGCGGGCCCCCATCGCCGTTTCAATCGCTGCGATGAAATCATCCAATGGCACGGGTGATCCGTTGCCAATATTCACCACACGGTAGGGTGCCACGGGTGACAGGCTGTCGATATCGCCCACCCGCACCTTGCCCGGCACCGCATCAATCAGCCGCACAATGCCCGTCACCAGATCATCCACATAGGTAAAATCACGCCGCATGTCGCCGTGGTTATACACGTCAATCGGCACACCCTCACGGATCGCCTTGACGAACCTGAACAGCGCCATGTCCGGCCGCCCCCATGGCCCGTACACCGTAAAGAACCGGAACATCGTGGTTGGGATGCCGTACAGATGCGCATAGGAATGCGCCATCGCCTCATTCGCGATCTTGGTCGCGGCGTAAAAGCTCATCGGGTGCACCGCGCGGTCAACCTCCGCATAGGGCATGGCTGTGTTCGCGCCATAGGCCGAACTGGTTGACGCCATCAGCAGATGGGCAGGCTGGTGGGTGCGCGCCGCCTCCAGCACCTCATGCGTGCCGATCAGATTTGCCGTCACATAGCTGCGCGGCGCATCAATCGAATAGCGCACGCCGGCCTGTGCGGCCAGATGCACCACCGCATCCGTGCCCGCCATCAGACCGGCCACCACGCCCGCCTCTTCGATCAGACCACGCTGAAAAGTAAACCCCGGCAGGCCGTACAGTTGCACCAGCCGCGCCTCTTTCAGCGCCGGGTCGTAATAGCCGGTCATCGCATCAAGGCCCCGCACCTGCCAGCCTGCATCCAGCAGTGCACGGCAGGTGTGAAACCCGATAAACCCCGCCGCCCCGGTTACCAAAGCTGTGCGCATGACCCCCCCGTTTTCCCCTTAGGTCGCAGGGCGCGGGGCCTTGGTCAAGCTTTCTCCCACATCCCTTCAAACCCCTCCGGGATCAGCAGGTTATGCCGCCCCAGGTTTGCCACATCCCGCTCGCCGCACAGCGCCATGGTGATGTCCAATTCCTTGCGGATCATCTCCAGCGCTGCGGTCACCCCTGCCTCACCCATCGCGCCCAGCCCGTAGATGTATGACCGCCCGATGTAGGTGCCCTTGGCACCCAGGGCCAACGCCTTCAGCACGTCCTGCCCTGACCTTATGCCGCTGTCCATATGCACTTCAATCCGGTCGCCCACCGCGCGCACGATGCGTGGCAGCATGCTGATGGCCGATACCGCGCCATCCAACTGCCGCCCGCCATGGTTGGACACGATGATGGCATCGGCACCAAAATCAGCCGCCATGCGCGCGTCGTCTTCATCCAGAATACCCTTCAGAATGAACTTTCCGCCCCATTGATCGCGGATGCGCGCCACCTTTGACCAATCCAGCTGCGGGTCGAACTGTTCATTCGTCCAGCTGGAAAGCGATGACATGTTCCCCACATTCCTGGCATGCCCCACGATGTTGCCAAACGTGCGCCGTTTGGTGCCCAGCATGCCCATGGCCCAACGCGGTTTGGTGGCAATGTTCAGCATATTGGCAATCGTCAGCTTTGGCGGCGCGGACAAACCGTTTTTCAGATCCTTGTGCCGCTGACCCAGGATTTGCAGATCGAGCGTCAGCACAAGCGCCGAACACCCCGCCTTCTTTGCCCGCGCGATCATGCTATCCACGAAATCCTCATCCCGCATGACATACAGCTGAAACCAGAACGGCGCTTTGGTATGGGCGGCCACATCTTCGATCGAACAGATGCTCATAGTCGACAGCGTGAAGGGCACGCCAAACTTTTCGGCGGCCCGCGCGGCCTTGATCTCGCCATCCGCGCATTGCATGCCCGTCATACCAACCGGTGCAAGTGCCACCGGCATGGTCACGGGCACCCCCACCATCTGCCCCGCAACCGACCGGCCAGCCATATTGACCGCCACCCGCTGCCGCAGGCGCAATTTGTTGAAATCATTGGTATTGTCGCGAAAGGTCTGCTCGGTATAGCTGCCGCTTTCGGCGTAATCGTAAAACATCCGCGGCGTGCGGCGTTTATGCAGGCGCTTCAGATCAGCAATGCTGGTGATGATGGGCATGGATCAGGGCCTTTGAATTGGTGAAGTCTTGTTACCAATAGGCCCGCAATCAAGCAACCGCCACTTCACGCTTGTATATAGTGCAATACCGTACTATGTAATGCGATATCGTATTATATCGGAGATTGCAGATGAACCTGTCGCGTCGCAAAACACTTGGTCTGATCGGGGGCGGGGTCATTCTTGCTGCCGGGGCGACCCTCGGCAGCATTGCCACGCGCCAGCCCCAAACGGCGCTGCTGCCGTGGGCTGCGGCAGGCCTGCCCGCAGATCCGCGCCGCCGTGCGCTGTCATTTGCCCTGCTGGCCCCGAACCCGCATAACCGCCAGCCATGGCTGGTAGACCTGCGCCAAGCGGGCGTGGTGACGCTGTACGCCGACACTGCACGCCTGCTGCCGCATACCGACCCGATGAACCGCCAGATCACCATCGGGCTGGGCTGCTTTCTGGACCTGATGCGCATGGCAGCCGCACAAGATGGCCACCGCGTTGATATCACAGCTTTCCCGGACGGTGAATCTGTGACGGGCCTTGACACCCGCCCCATTGCACGGGCGATCTTTACGCAGGATGCCGCCGTGACACGCGACCCGATGTTTGCCCATGTGATGACCCGCCGCAGCAACAAAGTGCCGTTTGATACCACCCGTCCTGTGCCCGCTGAGGCCATCAGCACCATCAGGGCGGCACTGCGCAGCGGCAATCAATGCAACGGGTCCGTCGCCGACGCCGATGTGGCCGCCATGCGCGCAATCACCCGTCAGGCATTGCAGATTGAAATCGACACGCCCCGCACCTACCGCGAAAGCGTGGATCTGTTCCGCATTGGCCGAAATGAGATTGACGCCAACCCTGACGGCATTGATTTCGGCGGCCCCCTGTTTGAAACGCTGGCCGCAACCGGTTTATTCTCGCGTGAAGCGGCGCTGGATACCACAAGCAGCACCTTCACGGCAGGCCTTGATGCCGTCATGGCCAATGTCGATACGGCCATGGGCCATATCTGGCTGGTGTCGCCCGGCAACACGCGCGCCGATCAACTGGCCGTCGGGGCCGATTGGCTGCGCATCAACCTTGCCGCCACAGCGGCTGGCCTCGGGTTTCAACCGCTCAGCCAGGGTTTGCAGGAATACCCCGAAATGGCCGCCATCTATGCCGCACTGCATGCGCAACTGGCCCCGGACGGTGGTACGGTTCAGATGTTGTCACGCATCGGATATGGTACCACAGTGGCCCCAAGCCCGCGCTGGCCATTGGAAAGCAAGATCCTGCATGCCTGACACCAACCCCACCCCGCATATGGCTGTGCTGTTTCAATTCTTCAACGAGGTGGGCATCATCAACCAACTGGCAACCGCGATGTTCGAGGCCCGGTTGCCGCATGGTTTCCTTGTGTCGCAGTTTGCCGTGCTCAACCACCTGATCCGGGTGGGTGACGGGCGAACGCCGCTGGATCTTGCCCGCGCGTTTCAGGTGCCCAAAACCACCATGACCCATACGCTTGCGGTGTTGGAGCGGCACGGGTTGGTGCGCTTGGCACCCAATCCACAGGATGGCCGGTCAAAATGCGTCTGGATCACCGACGCGGGCCGCAGCTTTCGCGCTGATGCGATTGCAGGCATGGGGCCGGATGTCGCCCAGATTGCAGCCGCATTTCCGGTTGATCAGATCACCGCCGTTCTGCCGGTGCTGACGGCGCTGCGCAGCCTGCTCGACGCACGGCGCGATGCGCCCGTTACAGCCCCAACGCCTGCCGCATGACCGCACCACCAAGCGCCAGCTACGCCGTCGCCGCCAACGCCGATTGCACCGCCCTGCCGCCCACCGCCAATGCCACCACCACCACTTTCGGCGGCGTCGATGCGCGCAACCGCCACTAACCCGTAGGGTGCGCTACAGCGCCCCCCCCCCCTGCCAAACTCACCCCCCCCATCCCCCCTCAACCTGACGCATCGCGCCCCCAACTCCCTGCACCGCCATCATCCGTGCACC
>JAYUZO010000288.1:0-2337 GCA_043751715.1 Rhodobacterales bacterium
ATCACGGTGGCCGAACTGCTGCGCTATGACTGGGTGATGGGTGATGATGAAACCCTGCTGACCCAGACCGTCATGGCGCGCCTTTCCGCGTTGCGCCTGCCCAGCCCCACCCGGCGCATTTCCACATCGTCCTTTCTGTTCACGCTGGCCCTGCTGAACCAGACCGATGCGATAGCCCCGCTTGCCACCCCGGTGGTTGACAGCTTTGCCGGCAATCCATCAGTGCCCTTTGTCGCCTTGCCCATTGATCTTGGCCTGAACGTGGTGGCCTTCAGCGTGGTCAAACGCGGTGGCGCACAACTGACCCCCGCCGCACAACGCCTTGTTGATGCCATTCTGGCGCGCTGCTGAAACCGCCAGTCGGGCCGATCCCGCCAGCGCAATTCCACACTGTTTTGCAGGCTGCATTTCCCCGTCCCACCGCGCCATCCTTGCTGTGGTCCCCATCCAACATGACAGCCCGCTTGCGCTGGAACAGGCGTGCCGCCACGACGGCATCCTGCGCGCCGCCATCCTGCCAAACCGCGCGGTCCCCCTGACCGAAACCATCCGCCGCCGCCCGTTTCATCGCCGCCGCCCGTTTCATCGCCGCCGCCAGTGCAAGCCACCGCTGCCCCGCGCGCTTGCCGATACCGCCCAGCGCTGACTCAGCCCTTTCATCTTTGCCCACATATCCGCGCCGCAGGCATCCGCATCATCCGTGCAGCCATCCCCGGCAATGTCATGCGCTGACCCAGCCCTTTCATCATTGCTCACATATCCGCGCCGCAGGCATCCGCATCATCCGTGCAGCCATCCTTGGCAATGTCATGCGCTGACCCAGCCCTTTCATCATTGCTCACATATCCGCGCCGCAGGCATCTGCCACGTCAGTCGTGCCCATGCCTGTCGTGCCCATGCCTGTGGTGCCCATGCCTGTGGTGCAAGTCCGGATAATGCACATGCGCGTGCCGCAATGGCGCATGCTCATGCCAATGGCTGTGCGGCTCGGTGACCGGCCCGTCATGCCCGTGCTGATGATGCGCGTCGTGCACATGCATGTGCGCGTGTGCCATCGCCTCATGCGCGTGATCGTGGTCATGCCGTTCCGCCAGATGCAGCCACAGGCCCACCGCCATCAATGCCCCTGCCGCCAGCAGCGCTATCGTCACCGTTTCGCCCAACACCCCCACCGCCAGCAGCGCCCCGATGAACGGCGCCAGCGCGAAATAGGCCCCGGTCCGTGCCGTGCCCAGATGCCGCAGCGCCAGAATGAACATCACCAGACTTAACCCCACCGCCGCAAAGCCCAGCGTCCCACCGGCCACCAGCACGCCCGCCGCAGGCACGCGGGCCCCCTGCCACAACGCCAGCCCCACGTTCACGGACCCGGCCACCAGCCCCTTGATCATCGCAATCTGCACCGGGTCCGCCCCCGCAATCTTGCGCGTCAGGTTATTGTCGATCCCCCAGCACAGGCAGGCCAGCAGCACCAGCCCCGCCCCCGGCCCAAAGGCCTCTGCCTCCCCGGTCCCCCCACTGCCCCGCCACGTCAACACCACCGCGCCCGCCAGAATGCACAGCGCCCCCAGCATCAGCCGCCGGTCCACGTTTTCCCGGAACACCGCCCAGGCGATTGCCATCGTCGCAAGGCCCTCCACATTCAGCAGCAATGATGCCGCAGATGCCGTTGTCTGCGCCAACCCCAGCATCAGGAACACCGGCCCCAGGCACCCCCCGAACAGGATCACCAGCCCCAGCCATGGCACATCTGCCCGCCCCAGCGGCGCCTCGGCCTTCAGGCCAAAAAGCCCCCGCCCGGCCAGCACCACCAACAGCCCGATCCCCGCGCCCAGATACAGCACCCCCGCCAGCAACCACGCATCCACCGCCCCCATCAGCAGTTTCGAAAACGGCGCCGCCGCCCCGAACAAGGCCGCCGCCCCCAGTGCCAGCGGCACCCCCGGCCAAAGATGTGCGTGATGATGTGTGTTCATGCAGCGCAACCTGCGTGATGCAGCGCCCGCATGCAAGGGCGCGCTCTTTCAGCCCTGATCGGCCGTCGTCGCTGTAGGCCCCACCGCGGATAACATCCCGCAACGCCTGCAAAACCACCCCGCCGAAATCCCTTGCTGAAAGCCCCCAAGGGGCGGACAGTTGGCCGTCCCGCTGTGAAAGGCCGCGCCATGCCCACGCCCAAAAACACCGTCTGCATCTGGTTTGACAAGGACGCGCTGCCCGCCGCGCAGTTCTATGCCCACACCTTTCCCGACAGCGCTGTGCACAGCGTCTGTCATGCCCCCGGCGATTACCCGTCAGGACACCAGGGTGATGTGCTGACCGTGCAGTTCACCGTTG
>JAYUZO010000289.1:0-11294 GCA_043751715.1 Rhodobacterales bacterium
GCGGATTCCTGACGGATTTGCCTTGGCCCAAGCCGCGTGCCGGGGCGAAAGCTGGTGCCATGATCCATGGGAATGCCGATGAAGGCGGCGTTCAGGCCAGCCGCTGTGGCCTGGGTTGGCAGGCGCATCATGGTGCCGGGGCCGCCTGCACGCGGCATGTCATTGCCGCCAAGGGGTTGATTGAACGGGGGGTGGTTAAACGGGGGCTGGTTAACGGTCATGCTGTGTCCTTGTCATCCAGCCATTTGCGGACAATGGCCTTGTGCTTTGCGCCATCATAGCTGGCGAAATGGCCGCCGTGAACCAGGCGGACGGGCAAGTCATGCAGGCGGCGCATACTGGCGCTATAGTCGCGGGCGTTGCTGTGATAGGTATCTTCGATCAGTGGGCCGTCATAGACGATATCGCCACTGAACAGGATGCCGGTGGGGGCCTCCCACAGGGCAATTCCGCCGGGGGAATGGCCGGGGGTGTGGATCACCTCGAACTGCCGGTTGCCAAGGTCGATGACATCACCATCCCACAGCAGGCGCGTGGCGGGGGCGGGGGCGACGGTATACGTGCTGGATTTGTAGGGTTCAGGTGGCATGGTGATGAAAATATCATCGGTCACATAGGGATCAGCCAGAATGGCGCGGCGGTCTGGGTTGCGCATCATGTGGGCTTCGGCCCCGTGGCACAGGCGGCAATCAAATTCGTGGTGGTTGCCGATATGGTCAAAATGCGTATGCGAGGCGACGGCCTGCAAGGCGCGTTCGGTGACAAGGGGAATATGCTGACGAAGGGACACCACGCCCATGCCGCTGTCCACCAGCATATCACCATCGCGGCCGCGCACATGCCAGACATTGCAGCGGTAGAATTCGTGGATATGGGGTTCGTCGATCCAGGTGACGCCATCGGTCAGGGTTTGGGTGCGCCACCAAGTCACAACAGCACCGCATCGCGCGCAAAAAGCGGCATGACATGGCCGATCGTCACATCGCTGCCCTGCGGCAAATGCACGGTCAGGGTCAGCTCTGGCGCAGCGAGCGGTGCCATATGCGCGCGGATGTGGGTGCCGAAGAAGGCCACATCGGTGACGCGGGCGGCGCCAAGGGGCAGGGGGCCAGTCGGGCCGATGGCTTCGGGGCGGATGCACAGCGTGCCGGTACCGGGCATCAGCGGGCCAAGGGGGGATAGGCCATCCAACAGCGGGATCTTGTTCACCTCACCCATGAAATCGGCCACAAACAGGCTGGCCGGGCGCAGATACACCTCACGCGCCGGGGCGGCTTGGGCGATGCGGCCTGATTGCATCACCACGATACGGTCGGCAATCGCCATCGCCTCTTCCTGATCATGGGTCACATGCACAAAGGTGGTGCCGATACGGCGCTGAATGGCCTTCAGCTCATCCTGCATCTGGCGGCGGAGTTTCAGGTCAAGCGCGCCCAAGGGTTCATCCAGCAGCAGCACATCGGGCGACACGGCCAAGGCACGGGCCAGCGCTACCCTTTGGCGCTGCCCGCCCGACAGCGCATGCGGGCGGCGGTCGGCCATGGCGGCAAGACCCACCATATCCAGCATTTCCAATGCCTTGGTGCGGCGTGGGCCGGCCGCCATGCCACGCATGCGCAGGCCAAAGGCCACGTTATCGGCAAGGCTCATGTGCGGAAACAGCGCATAATCCTGAAACACCGTGGTGGTGGGGCGTTCCTTTGGCGCAACGCCCGCCATCGACCGCCCGCCGATCAGCACATCACCCGCCGTAGGTGCAGCAAAGCCGCCGATGATGTTCAACAGCGTGGTTTTCCCGCAACCGGATGGGCCGAGAAGCACGATGTATTCACCGGCGGCAATCTCCAGATCAATGGCGTGCAGGGCGGTTTGGGTGCCATAGACTTGGGTGATGGCGCGGATGGAAACGGCGGCGGTCATGGCGCGTGCTTTCGGAAGGCGGTGAGTTCAAGGATGATCAGCACAGCGACAGAGGCAAGGAACACGAGCGCCCCCACAGCATTGGTTTTAGGGTTCAGGCCGGATTTCAGCATGGACCAGATTTCAACAGGCAGGGTCACGTCAAACCGCGTCAGCAGGAAGGCGATGATGAATTCATCCCAGCTGAAGGTGACGCTCAGAAAAAACGCGGCCAGCAGCGATGGCATCAGCATGGGCGCTGTCACATGCCACAGCACGCGCCCTTCGGATGCGCCCAGATCGCGCGCGGCGCGTTCGGCGCTGCGGTGTTGATCGCCCATGGCGGCATACAGGATGGCAAAGCACAGCGGCAGGTTGATGATGACATGGCCGATGCCGGTGGCCCAGAGGGAAACGGTCAGGCCAAGATCGCGCCACAGCGTCATCAGGCCAAGGGCGATGATCAGATAGCTGACGGTCATGGGGGCAATCAGCAGGCCACGGATCAGCGCCGATCCGGGCAGGCGCGTGCGGGCAAGGGCTGTGGCGGCCAGAAAGCCAAGGGTCAGCGCAATGGCGGAGGAGATCAGGGCCACGATCAATGAATTGCCAAGGGCGACCAGCAGGGCGCGGTCAGACAGCACTTCGATATACCATTTCAGCGTGACGCCTTTGAGCGGCGGCACAGGCAGGCGGCCATCCTGAAAGCTGAAGATGACCAGCACGATGACGGGCAGGAAGATGAAAGCATACAGTGCTGCCATGTAGAGGGGCGCAAGAATTTTCAAAAAATTCTTGGCAAAAATTTTCTGAAAATTTTTGGCACCCGTCATATGCGGTCCAGCCTTAACCACCGCGCGCAGGCCAAATAGGCCAGCAGAACCGTGCCCATCAACACCATGCTCAGCGCTGCGGCCATCGGGAAATTGCCCTGACGGCCCATCTGCATCATGATGATCTGGGGCAGGGTCAGTTCATTATTGCCGCCCAGAATTTGTGGTGTGATGTAGTCGCCGATGCACAGAACAAAGGTCAGGAATGCGCCGGTCACGATGCCGGGCCGGGTCAGCGGCAGGATGATGTGCCAGAAGATGCGCACAGGGCCAGCGCCAAGGTCGGCGGCGGCGCGGGCATAGTTGGGGGGCAGCTGGCGCAGGTTGGCGTAGATTGTCAGGGTCAAAAGCATGACAAAGAAATGCACAAAGCCGATGACGGTGGCGGTGCGGCTGGCCGACAGGGCCAGCGGTTCGGCAATGATCCCGGCACCCATCAGGGCGTTATTGACCACGCCCTTTTGCCCCAACACCAACAGCCAGGAATAGGACCGCACCACATAGCTCGTCCAGAACGGCAGCACGGCCAGCAGCAGGGCAAGGCGTTGCCAGCGGTCAGGCACGCGCATGGCGATGATCCATGCCAGCGGATAGGCCAGCAGGATAGAGATGACGGTGACAGTGGCTGTGATTTCAAGGCTGACGATCAGGCCCTTGAAGATGGCAGGGTCGGCCCAGAACCGCGCGTAATTGTCGGCAAACAGGCCGTTTTCCACCGTGCGCCCGTTCATCCGCGCGAATGACAGGGCCACCATGCCCGCAAAGGGCACGGCGAAAAATGCCAGTACCCACAGCACGGCGGGGGCCAGCATCAGGCTTGCAAGGCGGCGTTCGCCCTTCATTCAGATTGCAGCACGGTCGTCCACAGATCCTGCATGGCGGTATCAAGGGCGGCATCGGCCACCGGATACAGCTGCGCGCGTGCCAGATAATCGGGCTGATTGTCCCACCGCAGCACGGCTTTCTGTTCATCGGTCAGCGCATCTGCCGCCTTCATGTTCGCAGGCATCCCCCAATAGCATGACGATGTCGCCAACCGCGCCTGCCCTTCCGGGCTGACGATATACTGCACGAATTGCAGGGCGGCCTCTTTGTTCGTGCTCGCCTCCAGCACGGCAATCGACTGCGCCCAGCGCACGGCACCCTGCGCGGGGATCGTCCAATCAAGGTTGGGATTGTCGGCCAGCAGCACCGCTGTCAGCCATTCGCCGCCCCCCACGATGATATCCACCTCACCCGTCGCAAGCGCGGTTTGCGAGGTGACCACATCACCCACCTGCGCCGCCGCCGCCCGTAGCGCCAGCAACGGGTCTTTCAGGCTGGTCAGCGTCTCGACGGTCAGATCAGCGGTGGCCAGACCGTTGCCCACGGCAGCCAGCCCCATGATCGGCACATAGTAATCATAGATCATGATGCGGCCATCGTATTTGCCGGATGTCAGGCTGGCCCAATCCTCCATATCCGCCGGATCAACGCGTGTTTTGTCAAAGGCGATGGTGTTGTAGCCGAACTTTTCGGTCACCGCATAAATCTTGCCATCGCGGCCATTCTGTTCGGCCATCACCACCTCGGGCCAGAAATCGGCCGTGGGCAGTGCATCCGCCGGCAATTCGGCCAGCAGGCCCGCGTCCACGGCGCGGGCCACATCCACGCCGTCAATCACCATCACATCCCAGTCACCGGGCTGCGATTGTTCCAGAATGGCAAGGCCCGCCGCCGTGCCTTCGTATTCCTTGACGTTGACGGTGATGCCGGTGGCCGCCGTGAACGGCTCCAGCAGGGCGGGATCGGTATGATCGCACCAGACCAGCGCATTCACCTCTTGGGCAAGGGCGGGGCTGGCAGACAGCAGGGCGATAAGCGAAGGGGCGAGCAGGCGCATGGCGATCTCCTGAAGGGGGCATTATTCCGGCTTGTCAGCAGAATGAAGTTCGTTCATTTTTGAAGTCAACTCTAAATATTGGGCGGTGTGTGAATGGGTCTGCGTGCACGGCAAAAAGCAGACCGGAACGCGCGGATCATTCAGGCGGCAACGGCGCTGTTTCGGGACAGCGGTTTTGATGCGGTGCGAATGGAGACGATTGCAGCCGTGGCCGAGGTCAGCGCAGGAACGGTCTATAACTATTTTCCGACAAAAGGGGATTTGCTGGTGGCGATTGTCAGCCACGAGGTGGAAGAGGTGCTTGAGGCGGGTGAGGCAACGATCAAGGACCCGCCGCCACATGTGATTGCGGCGCTATCGCAGCTGGTGCACGGTTATTTTGACCATTCGCTGAACTATCTGTCAAAAGACATGTGGCGCACGGCCATGGCGATGACGATCCAGATGCCGGACACCGCGTCCAGCCAGCATTATGTGGCGCTGGATGCGCGGCTGCGGGGGCAGGTGGTGGCCTTGCTGGCAGCGTTGCAGGCGCGCGGGCACCTTCGGGCGGTGCTTGATCCGGTGGCGGTAGGGGCAGTGGTCTTTCACAATCTGGATGCGATGTTCCGCATTTTCGTGACCACAGATCAGCCGCTGGCCGCGCTGCGCGATGCGGTTGATGCGCAGCACCGGGCGCTGGCGGTGCTGATTGCGCACTGATTCACGGTTGCGCAAGATATAGGCGAAACGGCCATTCCTTGGGCATAGCGCAAAGGGCAGGGCGGGCTTTTGGCCGAATGGCAGGGGCGCATCTTGCCCGGACGCCGATCCAGGGTCTGACTGCACCAATGACAGTGCACGCGGCCACCCTTCATCAGCGCACCACGGGCGAGGCGTTTGTGCGGCTTGCCGCAGGTGGCGGTGTGGCCGATCTGCGCCAGCAGGGATCAGCCAAGGTGATGCTGCCACATGTGGGCGGGCGGCCCGAGGTGGTGTTTCTGAACACATCGGGCGGGCTGACCGGGGGCGACAGGCTGACCTATGGGTTGGACATGCCAGACGGGCTGCGGGCGGTTGCCACCACGCAAACCGCGGAACGGGCCTATCTTGCACGTGAAGGCGAGGCGCAGGTGACGGTGACGCACCGGGTGGGGGCGGGCGGCTGGCTGGATTGGCTGCCGCAGGAAACCATTCTGTTTCAGGGTGCAGCACTGACGCGCACAACGCGGGTGGAACTGGGGGCTGGTGCAGGGTGTTTACTGCTGGAGGCGGTGGTGCTGGGCCGGGCGGCCATGGGCGAAACGGTGGGCCGCGTGGCGTTTTCTGACCGGCGTGAGGTGTGGCAGGGCGGGCGGCCCCGGCTGGTGGAACCCGTGCTGCTGACGGATGCCGCCTTGGCCACGGGGCCTGCGGGGCTGCATGGCGCGCGGGCGTTTGCCAGCATAGCCATGGTGGCGCAGGGGGCGGAAGATGCGCTGGGCCCGGTGCGGGCGGTGCTGGGGGATGATGCGGCGGCCAGTGGGTTTGACGGCAAGCTGATGGTGCGGCTGCGGGCCACCGATGGCTGGCCGCTGCGCCAACAGATTGCGCGGGTGCTGAGGGTATTGACGGCGCGCGCCTTGCCGCGTGTCTGGCAGATGTAAGGGAAAGACGATGAACCTGACACCACGCGAAAAGGACAAGCTGCTGGTCAGCCTTGCGGCCATGGTGGCGCGCGGCAGGCTGGCACGCGGCGTCAAACTGAACCACCCCGAGGCGATTGCGCTGATCACGGATTTCGTGGTCGAAGGCGCGCGTGATGGCCGTTCGGTCGCCGATCTGATGCAGGCCGGCGGCCATGTGATATCGGCGGCCCAATGCATGGATGGTATCGCGTCAATGATCCAGTCCGTGCAGGTTGAGGCAACGTTTCAAGATGGCACCAAACTGGTGACCGTGCACCACCCCATACGTTAATGCAAAGGATGATATATGATGCGTAAGGCAACGATCCTGATATCTTTTCCATCTTTTCCATCTTTTCCATCTTTTCCATCTTTTCCATCTTTTGCGATAGCGGATGCCGGTAGCCATTTCCATCCCCATGGGATTGAGCCGGTCTGGGTTGTGTTGGCTGTTGCCCTGGCTTTGGGTGCGGGCGTCCTGCTGGGGCGGTGGCGGCGATGATCCCCGGTGAGATCATTCCTGCCAGCGGTGACATCACGCTGAACGAAGGCCTGCCGCAGACCGTGCTGATGGTGGCAAACACGGGCGACAGACCGGTGCAGGTGGGCAGCCATTACCATTTTGCCGAAACCAATCCAGGGCTGGATTTTGACAGGGCGGCAGCACAGGGCATGCGGCTGGATATTGCGGCGGGCACGGCGGTGCGGTTTGAACCGGGGCAAACGCGCGAGGTGCGGCTGGTGCCATATGGCGGGGGGCGTATCGTATACGGGTTTAACGCGCATGTGATGGGGGCCTTGGCATGAGCCGCAAACCTGATCTTTTCGGGCTGTCACTGCGCACCGGCATGATGCTGGGGCAGGCCAACATGGTGATCGCGATGCGGATGATGGGCATGGCGGGGGCGTGGAACGTAACGCCCGCCGAAAACAAGCGCATGGTCGACGAAAAGACCGATGCCGCCATGGCATCTGGCACGGCGATGATACTTGCGGCCATGGCGGGCAAGGGGCCGGTGGCTGTGGCGCAGGCGGGGCTGGCCCCGGTGGCGCGCAAGACCAAGGCCAATGCAAAACGGCTGGCGAAACGCGGGCCAAAGGTGGGGAAATAAATGCCGGTCACGATTTCGCGCAGCACCTATGCCGATATGTATGGCCCCACCGTGGGCGACCGGGTGCGCCTTGGCGATACCGACCTGATCATCGAGGTGGAGCGTGACCTGATCGCCGAACGCAGCGCTGGCAGTGCCAATGCCTTGCGTTACGGTGACGAGGTGAAATTCGGCGGTGGCAAGGTGATCCGCGATGGGATGGGGCAATCGCAGTTGACGCGCGCGCAGGGCGCGATGGATACGGTCATCACCAATGCGCTGATCGTGGATTGGACCGGGATTTACAAGGCCGATGTGGGCCTGCGTGACGAGCGCATTGCGGTCATCGGCAAGGCGGGCAACCCGGATACACAAACGGGCGTTGACGTGATCATCGGGCCGGGGACCGAGATCATCGCGGGTGAGGGGCGCATTCTGACCGCAGGCGGGATGGATGCGCATATCCATTTCATAGCACCCCAGCAGATTGATGATGCCTTGCATTCCGGGATTACCACCATGCTGGGTGGCGGCACGGGGCCTGCGCATGGCACCCTTGCCACCACCTGCACGCCGGGGCCGTGGCATCTGGCGCGGATGATGCAGGCGGCGGATGCATTTCCGATGAACCTGGCCTTTGCGGGCAAGGGGAACGCGAGCCTGCCTGCGGCACTGGAGGAGCAGGTGCGGGCAGGCGCCTGTTGTCTGAAGC
This sequence comes from Rhodobacterales bacterium, assembly GCA_043751715.1. Lineage (GTDB taxonomy): Bacteria > Pseudomonadota > Alphaproteobacteria > Rhodobacterales > Rhodobacteraceae > JAAFHS01. The sequence continues at coordinate 8,064 of JAYUZO010000289.1, forward strand.
TGCACGAGGATTGGGGCACCACGCCTGCGGCGATTGATTGCTGCCTGACGGTGGCCGATGCGATGGACGTGCAGGTAATGATCCACACCGATACGCTGAATGAAAGCGGCTTTGTGGAAAATACCTTGGCGGCGATCCGGGGCCGCACGATCCACGCGTTCCACACCGAAGGCGCGGGCGGTGGGCATGCGCCCGATATCATCAAGGTGGTGGGGTCGCAGAATGTGATCCCAAGCTCGACCAACCCCACGATGCCCTACACGGTGAACACCATCGAAGAACATCTGGATATGCTGATGGTCTGCCACCACCTTGACCGCCGCGTGCCCGAAGACGTGGCCTTTGCGGAATCCCGTATCCGGCGCGAGACGATTGCGGCCGAAGATATCCTGCACGATCTGGGGGCTTTCAGCGTGATCAGTTCCGACAGTCAGGCGATGGGCCGGGTGGGTGAGGTGATCACCCGCACCTGGCAGACAGCGCACAAGATGAAGGTGCAAAGGGGCCGGCTGGAGGGCGAGCAGGGCGAAAATGATAACCTGCGCGTGCGGCGGTACATTGCGAAATACACCATCAACCCAGCCATCGCGCATGGAATTTCGCGGCATATCGGGTCGGTCGAGGCGGGCAAACGGGCGGACCTTGTGCTGTGGTCCCCGGCGTTCTTTGGGGCGAAACCGGAAATGGTGCTGCTGGGCGGCGTGATCGTGGTGGCGCAGATGGGCGATCCGAACGCAAGTATCCCCACGCCGCAGCCGGTGCATACGCGCCCGATGTTCGGGGCCTACGGGCGCAGCGTGGAACGTAACGCAGTGGTGTTCGTGTCAGGGGCGGCGATGCAGGATGATCTGCGCGGGCGGCTGGGCACGGCGAAAGACATGCTTGCGGTTGAAGGCACGCGGGGCATTGGCAAGCGCGACATGCGGCTGAACGATGCCACCCCGGTGATCGAGGTGCACCCCGAAACCTATGAAGTGCGTGCCGATGGGGTGTTGTTGACCTGCGAACCTGCACGGGAGTTGCCACTTGCGCAGCGTTATTTCCTGTATTGATCGCCCATTCAGGCGCGGGCCCCCATGCTGTGGCCCTGCCGCGACATCTGAATCGGCCAACCTGCGCGCAGCCGTGGCGCGGCGGTTCCATCCTGCACAAGGGCTGTCAGCGTGGCCTCACGCCGTTGCAGACGGGCGATTTCGGCCCGAAGTTCCAAAAGCTCGTCAATCGGGGAAAGGTCATACATCGGATTCTCCTGCCTAGGGGATCAGCTTGCCCGACAATTGGTAAACACTTCGCAAAGGCCCGCGCATGACATTGCCCACAGCCCATACCCTGCACCGCGCCGGACACTGGCCCCGCCTTGCCACCGCCCGCGTCGTGCTGGGCTATGATGACCGATTTCTGCGCCGCAAACGCCTGCACACCGCCGCCGGTGATCCGTTCATGGCTGATCTGCCCGAAACCACCAATCTGCTGGCCGGTGATGCGTTCGAATTGTCCGACGGCCGCCTGATTGCAATCGCCGCCGCCGATGAGGCCGTGCTGATCATCACCGGCGATCTGACCCGCCTCGCCTGGCATATCGGCAACCGCCACACCCCGTGCCAGATTGAACCGCACCGCCTGCTGATCCGCGCCGATCATGTGCTGGCAGATATGCTGACCGGCCTTGGTGCCACCGTTACCGCAGCACTGGCCCCGTTCACACCAGAAGGCGGCGCTTATGGCCTGGGCAGAACCATGGGCCATGCACACTGATCTTCTTACCCTTGTGCAATGGCTGTCGCCCGCCTTTCCAACGGGTGGGTATGCCTATTCGCATGGGCTGGAGGTGGCCATGGCCGATGGTCTGCGCGACCCTGCGCAGATCACCCGCTGGATTGCCGATGTGCTGGCCTATGGCAGCGCGCGCAGCGATGCGGTTGTGCTGGCCTGCGCCCTGCGCCCCGGTGCCTGCCATGCCGCGTTGGATGATCTGACCCGCGCCATGGCCCCATCGCGCGAACGGCTGATCGAAACGGTCGATCAGGGCACAGCCTTTGCCCGCACGGTTTCTGCCCTGACAAACCGCGCCTTGCCGCCCCGCGCCCTGCCGGTGGCCGTGGCCGAGGCCGCATCTGCGCTGACCTTGCCACCGGACACCGTCATCAGCATTTATCTGCACAGCTTTGCCGCCAACCTTGCCAGCATCGCCACGCGCTATGTGCCGCTGGGCCAGACCGAAGGCCAACAGGTGCTTACCGTCCTGCACCCCACCATCGCGGCCTTGGCCGTTTGGGCCGCCACCGCCGATATCACTGATCTGGGCAGCTTTTCGCTGGGGGCCGATATTGCCGCCATGCGCCACGAAACCCTTGACGTAAGGTTGTTCAAGACATGACAGCATCCCTGCACGGCCCCCTGAAGGTGGGCATCGGCGGCCCGGTGGGGGCGGGCAAAACCACGCTGACCGAACAGCTGTGCCGCGCCTTGGCCCACCGCTGTTCCATGGCGGTGATCACCAATGATATCTATACCCGCGAAGATGCCGAATACCTGCTGCGCGCCCAGGTGCTGCCCGCTGACCGGATCAGGGGTGTGGAAACCGGGGGCTGCCCGCACACCGCCATACGCGAAGATGCAAGCATCAACCTTGCCGCCGTGGCCGATCTGCGCACGGCCTTTCCCCGCCTTGATCTGATCCTGATTGAATCGGGCGGTGATAACCTTGCTGCCACCTTCAGCCCCGAACTCGCCGATCTGTCGATTTATGTCATTGATACCGCCGCCGGGCAGGACATTCCGCGCAAACGCGGCCCCGGTCTGACGCGGTCTGATCTGCTGGTGGTCAACAAGACCGACCTTGCCCCCCATGTGGGCGTCGATCTGGCCCTGCTGGAGGCTGATACCCGCGCGGCACGCGGCGCGCGCCCCTATGTGATGGCGCGGTTGCGGCAGGGGCAGGGCGTGGCTCCGGTCATTGATTTTCTGGTTGAACAGGGCGGCCTGCACCTGACCTAGCGCTGCACGTCTTTTTGGTTTTCCTGTTGCGAAAAAATATGCGTCTTGCGACCCGACCGCTGGCACAACGCACGCCGCCCGGTCAGTCGTGCCACCGCCGCCGGGCGGGCGCCCCGTTGCGCAAAAAGCAAAGCCTGCGGCCTAGCTGATCGGCAAAGATGCCGGCCCAGACCTCTTCGGTGTCGGCAAGGTTGACGGAGACGAATTCGGCGGCAGAGGCATCTTCGGCTGACA
>JAYUZO010000290.1:0-2884 GCA_043751715.1 Rhodobacterales bacterium
TGTCAGCCGAAGATGCCTCTGCCGCCGAATTCGTCTCCGTCAACCTTGCCGACACCGAAGAGGTCTGGGCCGGCATCTTTGCCGATCAGCTAGGCCGCACCTACCAGCCGCCGACGCTGGTGCTGTTCAGCGGCTCCACGCAATCCGCCTGTGGCGGCGCATCCGGTGCCAGCGGGCCATTCTACTGCCCCGGTGACAAGCAGGCCTATCTGGATACTGATTTCTTTGTGACGCTGGAACGCCGCCTTGGCGCGGCCGGTGATTTTGCCGCAGCCTACGTGATCGCCCATGAGGTGGCGCACGGCGTGCAGGATCAGCTTGGCATTCTGGGGCAGGCCAATGCAGAGCGTGCGCAATCATCCGAAGCAGAAAGCAATTTGATCTCGGTCCGGATTGAACTGCAAGCTGATTGCTTTTCCGGTGTCTGGGCCAACCATGCCCAGGGTATGGGCGGCCTTGACCGCGCCGATTTCCTCGAAGCGCTGAATGCCGCCCAAAAGATCGGCGATGACACGCTGCAGGCCAATGCAGGCCAGCGCCCGAATCCGCACACCTTTACGCACGGCACGTCCGAGCAGCGCGCGCGGTGGTTTCTGACCGGGCTGCAGTCCGGCAACATAGCCGATTGTGATACGTTCAGCACGCAAGACCTGTGATTGACGCCGCCCGAAAGGGCGGCTAAACGCACCCCCGGATGGCCCGAGTGGCGGAACGGTAGACGCAGTGGATTCAAAATCCTCCGCCGCAAGGCGTGCGAGTTCGAATCTCGCCTCGGGCACCATCCATACCCCTGCATGACACCGGCCCGCGCGCCTCTGAAATATGGCAAGTGATTCGCCGCATTTCGGGGTCATCGTTCCGCATTTGCTGACAAATGCTAAATTTCAGGCTGATTAACCACGCTTTCCGTGATCCGATGACATGGTTTTGGCACAATCATGGCAAAATTGTGATGCGGGTTAACGCGGGTCGTCGTGCCGCCTGATTGATTGCACTGCGGAAACAATCGGCAAATTCCCTGCGCTGTACATCGTCCAAATTGGGCCAAAACCGCCCGTTTTGCTGATTTCCTCGCCGGACCATTGTTCTGAACCCAAGGTCATTTTCAATCTGCGGGCGAAGACGGACCAGCGTAAATTAACAACCATAGATTGCAAAGTTGTTTTTGCAAAGCGCCGCCCAACATTTTCCACTTTTCTGCAAAGTTGAGGCGAATTACACAGATAGGGCTTCACGATTTTGGTGGAGTTGGGCCGTGGGGGCGGTCTGTGATTGGTGCGCGTTCGCAAGAACGCGGTTTTGACGAAAAGGCTGCCGCCTTACCGAATACAGGAATGACGCACGGAAGTGCGCCCATGCCGTCGGCATTGTCTGGCAACGTATCGTCACATCTTCACAGCCGGTCACGTTTGCGTGCTGCGTGCATTGTTGCCGCAGCGCGTACGAATGACGGGTGGCCGCGACGTTTTGCTGCACCCGAAATGAAACGGCAAAGGCCTGCGCAAATGCGGGGCTGATGTTCAGAGTAAGGATGCGACGATGCCGGTTTTTGCGCTTTATAACTTTGATGAGGCATTCTCGCCCGTCCTTGATTCGGCCTTGGGTAACGGGGCGCAGAACGGCAAATACATCAACGGTGCCACGCCGGTTGGCGGGCGGGCAGTGCTGGACGGCAATGATGATCTGGTCAAGATCACCGCCGATCCGGCGTTTCAGCTTGACCGGGGCACGCTTGAAATTCAGTTCACCCAGACCGCGCACACCGGTAACGGCCCGAACACCATCTTGTCGCGTGACAGTGTGGGCGAAACGGCAGGCGGCTACCGGATTGACGTGCTGGCGAACGGGGCGATCCAGATCATCCACGAAACCGCAGGCGGTAGCGCAAGCTTTGGTACCCCGGCCGATTTTCTGAATCCCGGCGATGAAATCAAACTGAACTATTCCTGGGATGAGGGCGGCACGGGCGGCCGTTTGGTGATTGAAAACACCACGGCGGGCACCAGTTTTGACGCGGCCGTGCCCAACACGCTGACCATGAATCAGGGCGGCATCAATCAGCCGTGGATCATCGGTGCCGGCCAAACCGCATCGAACCCTGATGTGCTGAATGACATCAACCAGCATTTCAACGGGTCGGTTGAATATTTCTCGATCTCGGACACGGTTGATAACGGCAGCCCGCAAGACCCGGTCGCCAACCCCGACACGGCAACCACCACCGAAGATACCGCTGTCATCATTCCGGTGCTGGGCAATGACACCGATCCCAATGGCCAGCCGCTGACGGTGACCACGGGCACGGCACCGAACGGCACAGTCACGGTCAACCCCAATGGCACGATCAGCTATGTGCCGAACGCCAATTTCAACGGCACGGACACGGTGACCTACACCATCACCGATCCTGATGGGAATGAGGCGACATCGACCGTCACAGTTACCGTCAACCCGGTGAATGACGCGCCAGAGGCCAACCCCGATACATCGGTCACACCGTTCAATACGCCCGTCACCTTTGCTGTGCTCGCCAATGACATGGATGTTGACGGCGATCTGCTGGCAATCAGCGGCACGCCTACGTCGCCTGACGGCACGGTTGCGCTGAACGCCGATGGCACGCTGACCTTTACGCCGAATGCCGGGTTCACCGGTGATGCAGTGGTGAACTATGCCATTGTCGACGCAGAAGGCCTGACCGACACCACGACATGGACAATCACCGTGGGCACTGCCCCGCCACGTGATGGTATCGTATACGGCATGGCGGGCGGCGATCTGATTGACCTGAATTACCTTGGCGACAATGATGGCGACCGGGTTGATGCAACCGATGCGTTACTGCCCGGTGCGGCACCGAATGATGACTTCATTATTGCAGGAG
>JAYUZO010000291.1:0-3760 GCA_043751715.1 Rhodobacterales bacterium
ACCTTCAGCGCCTCCAGCGCCGAAATTGCTGCCAGCAGTTCCATGCGGTTGTTCGTGGTCATCTCTTCCCCACCCGCCAGCTCACGCTCCTTGACCACCACATCCCCCTCACGGGCCAGCATCAATACACCCCAGCCACCGGGGCCGGGGTTGCCTGAACAGGCACCATCGGTATAGGCGAACAGATCAGCCATCAGCGGCAATACGCGCCGTTACGGTGGCTGGCTGTATCAAAATGCATGTGATCCTCGTGGTATCCATCCGACCCCGGCCCCAGCGTGGTGCCAAAAATCCCGCAGCCCGCCTGATAGGCCGCGCGCATTGCCCGGTTCCAGTTTGCCGCCACCGTCAGCACCGTGCCATCCGCCAGCACGACCCCTGAAATATCAATCGCCTTGCCCCGCCCGTGTTCACTGATCCGCGCGCCCCGCACATGGTTGCGCGTGCGGCAGATGTAATGGCCCGCCACCTGCAAGCCCACCACCGGCTGATCAAACGCCGGGCGCAGGCCTTCGTCCACCCAACGGGCCAGCGCATTTGCCGTGGTGCAATCCATCGTCGCCGCCAAGGACAGGCGCACGCCATCCACTGCCGTAATCTGCACCGGCGCGTCCACCCCGCAGCCAGTTGTGCGGCTGCGGATACGGTCCAACGCCACGCCAGTCAGTGCCGGATTGCCGCAAATGCCATTGCCGCGCGGGGCAGCGGTGGCATCATCTGCAATGCGTTCAGGCCGGGGGCGCGGTGTGCCGAACAGGCTAGCCAGCAGGCCGCGTGGTTCCTCTGCCGCTGTTTCGGGTGCAGGCGTTTCGGGTGTGGCCGCCGCCGTTTCTCGAGCCGTTTCTTGCGCCGCTTCTGCCGCCGCCTCAATCGCCGGGCGCGCGCGCGGAAAGGGTGACGCTGTCAGGCCGCTGTCTACAACCGCTTGTTGTGCTGCAACCGCCTCAATCTCTGCCTCGCCCACCGCATCAAGTGCCGCTTGCGTGGCTGCATCCACCGCTTCCTCTGCGATGGGCGCGGCCTCCACCACTGGGTCTGCCACGGCCACTGTCGCAGGCCGCGCCTGTGGAAAGATCGATGCCTCTGGCGCCTCGGCCAGTGCAGGCAGCGTCAGCCACAGCAGAATGCCGGTCGCGCGCCACATTTAGCCACCCTTGGCAGGGCTGGCCACCCGCCCAAAATCAGGCGCAGACGTATCCTGCCCCGCCTCAATAATCCCCCGCCGGATCGCCCGTGTGCGGGTGAAATAGCTGTGCAGATGATCGCCATCCCCCAGCCGGATCGCCCGCTGCAACGCAAACAGCTCTTCGGTGAACCGGCCCAGAATATCCAGCGTGGCATCCTTGTTCGTCAGGAACACATCGCGCCACATCGTCGGGTCACTCGCCGCAATCCGCGTAAAATCGCGGAACCCCGTGGCCGAGTATTTGATGACTTCGGAATTCGACACCCGCCGCAGATCATCGGCCACGCCCACCATCGTATAGGCAATCAGATGCGGCGTATGGCTGACCACCGCCAGCACCAGATCATGGTGCGGGGCGTCCATCATATCCACATTCGCGCCCATGCCCTCCAGCAGGCTGCGCAGGCGCGCAAGGGCTGCGTCATCCGTGTCCTCCAACGGCGTCAGCAGCCACCAGCGGTTCTGGAACAGCGTCGCAAAGCCCGACCGCGGCCCCGAATATTCCGTACCCGCCATCGGATGGCCCGGAATGAAATGCACACCCGCCGGCATTTGCGGTGCCACCGCCGCAATCACCGCCTGCTTGACCGACCCCACATCCGTGACCGTCGCCCCGGCCTTCAGATGCGGGCCGATCTCGGCCGCAATCGCCTCCATCGCGCCAATCGGCACGCACAGCACAACCAGATCAGCCCCTGCCACCGCCTCGGCCGCCGTGCTGCACACCCGGTCACAGAACAACTCCAGCGCCACGGCCCGCGTTTCGGCAGACCGCGCATAACCCACAATCTCACCCGTCAGCCCGCCTGCCCGCATCGCATGCGCCATCGACGATGCAATCAGCCCCAGACCAATCAAGGCGACACGCTGGTAAATCACTTCACACCCTTGAACTGTGCCACCGCATGCGCCACCCGCCTGCACCCGGATTCGTCACCCACCGTAATGCGCAGACAATGCGGCAATTTATATCCCGCCACCCGCCGCACGATCAGCCCCTGCGCCTGCAGAAATGCATCACACGCCTCGGCCTCATCCGCGCTCGCAAACCGCGCCAGCACAAAATTGGCCATCGACGTATCAGACGGCACGCCCAATTCCGCCAAGGCCTGTGCCAGCCACGTCCGCATCCGCGCGTTTTCACTGCGGCAGCGGTTGACATGGTCCTGATCGCGCACCGCCGCCTCGGCCGCCTCCAGCGCTGTGGTTGACAGGTTGAATGGCCCGCGAACGCGGTTCAGCACATCAATAATCGCGCCCGGCCCGTAGCCCCAGCCAATCCGCAAACCGCCAAGGCCGTAAATCTTGGAAAACGTCCGCGTCATCACCACGTTGCTGCGCGCATCCACCAGTGATGCCCCGCCATCATAGCCTTCGACATATTCCGCATAGGCCCCGTCCAGCACCAGTATCGCCTTTGGCGGCAGCCCCTCGGCCAGCCGCGCAATCTCGGCCGCCGAAACCATTGTGCCTGTCGGGTTGTTCGGGTTCGCGATGAACACCAGCCGCGTGCGGCTGTTGCAGGCTGCAAGAATTGCATCCACATCCGCCGTGCGTTCCCGTTCTGCCACCTCCACCGGGGTTGCCCCCACGGAAAGCGCCGAAATCCGGTACATCAGGAACCCGTGTTCGGTGAACACCACCTCATCCTTCGGGCCGGCATAGGCCTGGCACAAAAAGGTGATAATCTCATCCGACCCCACGCCGCAGATGATGCGGCCTGCGTCCAGATGGTGCACTTCGGCAATCGCCGTGCGCAGGGCCATGTGATCGGTGTTGGGATAGCGATGCAGGCTGTGCACCGTGCGCTGAAATGCCTCTTTCACCCGGTCAGACGGCCCGAACGGGTTTTCGTTCGATGACAGCTTCAACGCATTGGCCACGCCCGCCACATGGGCCTTGCCACCTTCGTAAAGGGCAATATCCATGATCCCCGATTGCGGGCGAATAAGGTCTGTCATTCCGGGCTCCCCAAATATGGCGTGTATCTAGCGGGCAGGGGGCCGCATTGCCAGCAGATTGATCAGTGTTTGTCCGTCTTTGCCGTCAGCCAATCCATCAGCGCCAGCAGCACGCCCGACAGAACAAATGTCAGATGGATCACCACCATCAGATACATCATGTCCGGCGTCACCACCTTTTCCGGGTTTGCCTTGCCGATTTCCATAAAGACTTTCAGCAGATGAATCCCTGAAATCGCCACGATCGACGCAATCAGCTTCATCTTCAGGCCCGAAAAATCAACCTTGCCCATCCAAGAAGGCCGGTCTTCCGTATCTGCGATATCCAGCTTGGATACGAAATTCTCATACCCCGAAAACAGCACGATCAGCAAAAGGTTCGCCGCCAGTGACAGGTCAATCAACGTCAGAATCGCCAGAATGCCCTGATCGGCGGACATGGTGAATGTCTTGGACGCGTAATAAACCAGCTCTTTCACGAACACGACTGTCAGCATCGCAAGGCTGATGACCAACCCCAGATACATCGGTGCCATCAACCAGCGCGATGCAAAAAGGCCGCGCTCGAACGCTGTTTCAAGGCTGGGTTTATCCGACATGCAAGGCCCTTGTG
>JAYUZO010000292.1:0-4840 GCA_043751715.1 Rhodobacterales bacterium
CCGCCTAATCCAGCTTTTCGAACCAGATGCTGACATCGCCGATGGTGACCCCGGCCTTGGCCATATAGGCACGGTTGAAGGCGCGGTCATCATCCAAGAGCCAGATCCAGTCATTGAACGCGACCCGCGTGGTGGCGGTGGTGCCATCAGCCGAGGGCACCGGCAGATCAATCGTGTAGCGCCAGTTGAAACGGTCGCCCTGTTCCTGCCCCACGGCCACGCCGATCACACCGGGTGCGGTGCCGGACCATGTTTCATCACCGGTTTTCACCAGCGTCCAGATGCGCTGTTCGGTGCTGCCGTCTTCGTACACGAAATCCTCGACCAGACGCAGGCGCGCGCCATCCCAGTCGCCCTTGATGTTCACGGTGAACTGCCGCCGCACGGTACCAAAGATATCCTGAAACTGGCCGTAGGCGCGGAAATTGCCATCAAAGAACTGCTCCAGCTCCAGCTCGCGGTCAGACAGGCTGGGGTCGGTGAAGGACGGGGTGCCGGTGCAGGCGGCAAGGAGTGGCAGGGCAAGCAGGGCAGCGCGCATGGGAACACCTCTTTGCCCTTCTACGCACGCGGCCCCGGCCCGGATGTATCAGGCTTTCAGGTGCAACTGGCCGCCTTCGGTGCGGCGGGTGGGGATGACATGGCGGTCAAGATCACCCTGCAGGGTAAACAGCACGTCTTTCAGAAAGGTCTGGTCGTGGAAAAACCACGCGTGATCGGCGTTATCCACCTGCGCAAACCGCGCGCGGTTGGTATCATAATAATCACCACAATTCACGTTCACCGCCTTTTCCGGCGCAGTGGCGGGCAGGCCAATGCGGCCCACGCGCGGGGCGACGCCCACCCGTTTGGCGCCGGAAATGGACAGGACGGAATCGTAGGGGTTTGAATAATTCGTCAGCCGCACGCAGTGGCGGTACAGGGATGAGCTGGTGGGCGAGGTGGCCATGGACTGGGCTGAGACATCGGCGGCGGCAAACATGACCTGACTAAGGGTCCAGCCGGTGGCGGCGACGGCGGGGCGATCATCGGCATCATCAAACGCCTCGCGCACTACAAAGGCCCCCATGGAATGCGCCAGCACATGCACCGAAATATCGCAATCCTGCCGGACCACGCGCGAAAACGGCGCGATGCCATCGGTGACAAGGCGCAGGGCGGTAAGTTTTGCATCAGACCGGTCATCAAGGTAATTCAGCACGTTGGACGCTGATGGCCAGTCAAAGCTGACCACAGCCCCCTTATAGCCCAGTGTTTTCAGCCCTTTGCGGATCAGGCGGTGGCGGTGCAGCGTGGTGTCGGCGCTGTTGTTGAACCCGTGCACATAGACCAGCACATCACCAGAGGGGGGGCCGGGGGCGTGCGGATCATGCCGGGCGTCCTGGATCACCTGATCAAACCATGCGCGGCGGGGGATGGCATGTGCGGGCGCAGGCGACGTGACGGTTTCGGGCATGGCAAGATACCGGGTGGGGCCGGGGTTTGAGGCGAAGTTTCCGGCTGTCAGGCTGCGGGCGGCAAAAATATGGTCCATGACAAATCCCTTCGTTGCGATAATGCGGATGAGTGTATCACAACCGGGCCTTGCGCCAAAATCTTGCGCCTGCATTTTGGCGCGTGCGTTTGGTAGGTGCGTATGGCGGGTACGTATGGCGGGTACGTATAGCGCCTGCGTTTGGCGGGTGCGGTGCGACCCGGCAATATTAGCGAAAATCTGATGCAACTTGCGGGTGCGCATTAACGATACGATCAGGTTTTGTTCCCTAGCATGGCGTGATGCGGGGCAAGGTGCCCCTGCGATGCGAAAGGGAATACTGATGCCGCCTGCCCTGTCCCGCCTGCCCGCCTTGCAAAAACTGTGGATGCTGCGGCATGTGGTGCGACGGCCGGAAATCATGGCGTTTCTGCCTGCGGTCACCTTGGCTGCGTTCTGGTTTGGTGGTGAGCAGGTGCTGGTGGCAACAGCGCTGGGTCTGCCGATGCTGTTTGCGCTGTTCGGGGCATTTCGCCATCAGGTGGATGTGCCAGCGTTTCCCGATACGCTGGGCGGGCTGTCCAGCCTGCCCCAACTGGAACGCGGCCTGACAGAGGTGTTGCAGGCGGCGCCGATGACGGGGGAAACCACCGGCGTTCTGGTGGTGATGGTTGATAATCTGGCAGAAATTGAAACGGGCTACGGCCATTCGGCGGTATCAGCGCTGCAGGAACGGTTGGGTGACAGGCTGGTCAGTGCGCTGCGGGGGCCGGACATGATTGCGCGGGTGCGGCCGGGGTGTTTTGCGGTGATGCTGATGCCGATGCGCCGGCTGGACCTTGAGGCGATGATACAGGTCGCGGCTCGGCTGCAATCGGCAATCGCACCATCGCTGTCTTTGGATGCGACGCGGCTGTATGTGACGGCGTCGGTGGGGTTCTGCCTTGCGGCGCGGGCACCGCAGCAAACGGCGCGCGGGCTGGTGGATGCGGCATCGGCGGCGGCACTGGACGCGCTGCGCTGTGGGCCGGGGGCAATACGGGCGTTTTCGGCGGAAATTGCAGTGCGCCAGCAGCAGACCGAAGATTTGCGCGGCAGTCTGGAACGCGCATTCGATGAAGGGCAGATTCAACCGTGGTTTCAGCCGCAGATTTCGACCGACACCGGTGCGCTGACGGGGTTGGAGGCGTTGGCCCGCTGGGTGCATCCGACGCGCGGCATTGTGCCGCCTGCCGATTTTCTGCCTGCGGTAATGGATGCAGGATTGGCGGCACGGCTGTGTGACACGATGCTGGCGGGCGCGCTGAGCGCGCTGCGCAAATGGGATCAGGCGGGGATACGCATTCCGCGCGTGGCGGTGAACTTCTCGGATTCCGAACTGCGCGATCCAAGGTTGGTCGAGCGCATCAAATGGGAGCTGGACCGCTTTGATCTGCGGCCCGACCGGCTGTGCATCGAAATTCTGGAAACGGTGGTGGCGGATTCGACCGCCGATATCATTCAGCGCAATCTGGCGGGGCTGTCGCGCCTTGGGTGCCCGCTTGATCTGGATGATTTTGGCACGGGGCATGCGTCTTTGGGCAGTATCCGGCGGTTTGGCGTGGGGCGGCTGAAGATTGACCGCAGTTTCATTACCCATGTGCATGAAGACCGCGAACAGCAGCGCACGGTGGCGGCGATCCTGTCACTGGCGGAACAGCTGGGGCTTGATACGCTGGCCGAAGGGGTGGAACTGCAAGAGGAGCACAACATGCTGGCGCAACTGGGCTGCAAGCATGTGCAGGGCTATGTACTGGCGCGCCCGATGCCGTTTGAGGATGTTGCACCCTGGCTGACGCATTACCGCACGACGCTGCGCCCGGTGCCGCGGATCGGGTCACGCGCGGTGTAAATGCGGCTTCAAATCCGCGTTTTGCGCAGCGGGAAAGCTGCTGGCGCGCGCAATTGCGCTTGACCTTTCCGCCCCCCTATCGTTGAACCGCCGGAACCTACGCACCCATCATGGCGGACGCGACCTATGGAAGATCAGAACAAGAACCTTATCCTTGCGACCGTGCTGAGCATGATGGTCGTGCTGGTGTGGATGGTGTTCTTTCCACCACCCGAAGCGCCGGTTGCACCCGAAGTGCCGGTGGCCGTGCAGACCGCCGATCCGGCGGTGGTGGCCGATGATGCGGTGACCGAAGCGGAAGAGGCGCAGGCGGCACGGGTGGCGATTGAAACGGCAGAACTGTCTGGCACGGTGTCGATGCTGGGCGGCCGGATTGATGATCTAAGCCTGAATGACTATCAGCAGACGATTGAGCCGGGGTCGGCAGATGTGCGGGTTCTGGCACCGATTGGCGAAGAAAACGCCTATTACGCGGTGTTTGACTGGCTGCCGGGCGCGGGCCTTGCGCGCGAAGATGTGCCGGGGCCAAAGACGGTGTGGCTGGCGGTAGCGGGTGCCAAGCTGACGGTGGCCACGCCACTGGTGATGACATGGGATAACGGCAAGGGCCTGACCTTTACGCGCACGATCAGCGTGGATGACAAGTTCATGTTCACGATCAGTGACGCGGTGCAGAACGGCACGGCTGCGGACGTGCGCCTTGCACAGCGCGGCGTGGTGGCGCGGCACGGGTTGCCAACGAATTTGCAGAATATCTATGTGGTGCACGAAGGCATGGTGCGCCGCACCGATGGTGAATTTCACGAACTGGACTATGCCGATATCGAGGCGCTGCCCGCGCTGGAACGCGAAGGCGCACCGGCGGAAGTGATTGATGCGGCGACCGATGGCTGGATCGGTTTTACCGATCACTACTGGATGGCGACGCTGGTGCCGACCCAAGGCAGCCCTTACACGTCGGTTGCCAAATTCACGCCCGGCGCAAATATTTATCAGGCCGAGGTGCGCCAACCGCTGATGACCGTCGCACCCGGTGCGACGGCCACGGCGACCCAGCAATTGTATGCAGGTGCCAAGGAATGGGAAACCATCCGCAGCTATCAGACCGGCGGCATTGCGGGTTTCATTGACAGCATCGACTGGGGCTGGTTCTTTTTCCTGACCAAGCCGATCTTTGCCGTGCTGCACTGGCTGAACGCGCTGCTGGGCAACATGGGGCTGGCGATCATCGGGCTGACGTTTTTCCTGAAAATCCTTGTGCTGCCGCTGGCGTACAAATCCTATGTCAGCATGGCGCGGATGAAGGAATTGCAGCCGGAAATGGAGGCGCTGAAGGAACGTGTGGGCGATGACAAGCCGCGCATGCAAAAGGAAATGATGCAGCTGTACAAGGACCGCAAGGTGAACCCGGCGGCGGGGTGCCTTCCGATTCTGATCCAGATCCCGATTTTCTTTGCGCTGTTCAAGGTGATTTC
>JAYUZO010000293.1:0-4745 GCA_043751715.1 Rhodobacterales bacterium
TAAGTGTAACTTTAAGCTTACAAATCAAACTGTCAACCTAAATAGACAGTTTATGCGCGTCCTTTGGTGGCGATCACCACACTTGTCACAAAAGACCGAAAGCCCGCGCGGGTTTCGATGTGCAAAAATCCGGCAGCGCGCAGCAAGGTGGCAATCTCGGCGGCACTGCGGGTGCGCCCGGTCTGCATCGCCATGGTGTACAGGGCGAAATACACATCCGTGGCGGGGTCAGGCCGCGCCCCGCCTGACATCGGTTCGGAAATGATGATCCGACCACCGGGTGGCAGGGCCGCATGCACGCACGACAGCAGGGCTGCGACCGTATCATCAGCATGGTCATACAACACGCGCACAAGGCTGATGGCATCGGCCCCCAGCGGCAACGGATCATCGCGGAAACTGCCGGGGTGAATGGTGACACGGTCGGTCATCAGACCGAATCGCGCACCCGCCACCACGGCCGGCAAATCAAACAGCGTCAGGCGCAGGTGCGGATGCGCGGCCCCGATGGCACGCAAAAACGCACCGGTGCCGCCACCGATATCCATCAGGTGCCGCAGATCGGCAAAGTCGCACAGCGCCAGCGTGTCAGCGGCCACCAGCCCCTGACTGTCGGCCATCAGGCCCGAATACATTGCCGTCACCGCCGGATCAGTTGCCCCGCCCGCGCCAAAGACATAGGGCCAGAGCCGCGAAAGCTGCGTGTCGCCCTGCCCGCGCAGCAGCGCCACCGGATCGGCCAGATCGGCATAGAACGCGCCATGGTGGCGCACCATCGCCACCAGCCCCGGCACAGTCAGCAAGGCCGCCCCGCGCGGCGACAAATGCCACAAGCCCCGGCGTTCGCGCATCAGCCGCAAACCCGCGCCCGCCTGCAACAGCACGCGCATCCGGTCAGCCGCAATGTCAGACCGCGCCGCAAGCGATGCCGTGGTGGCAGGCCCACCTTCAAGCACATGCAGCACGCGCAATTCGACAAGGGCCAGCAGCGCCTGTGACTGGGCAAACCCCGACACGATGGAAAACAGCGCGCGCCCTTCGGCCCGCGCAATGTGCTTGAGGCCCGGAATACGTGCACAAATGCTGTGAAAACGGGGGGATAGCGCCAAACGCGTCCACAGCCCCAGGCCCGCATGAACAGGCACGGGTTGCCCGCCAATGGGCAGATCAGCCATTTACTTGCCCGCCCGCGCGCCCTGCGGTGTCAGGTTCACCGGCGTCATCTTCTGGGCATAGGCCCGCACCATCTGCGCCAGCATCGCTTCGCCGCGGCACGCCGGGATCGACGAAATCGCCCCCCCAAGGATATCTTTCAGATGCTGCACAGCGCCTTCAATGCCCAACTGCGTTACGGCATTGGGCCGCCCGTGCAGCACATCCTGCCCCGCCGGTTTGCCCATTTGTTCTGCGGTTTCCAACGCATCGCGCAGATCATCTGCCACCTGAAACGCCTCACCAATGCGCGCGCCAAGTTCTTCCCACGGCTCGGCCTCTTGCCCTGCCGCAATCGCGCCCATCTGGGTGGCCGCAATGAACAGCGCCCCCGTCTTGGCCCGGTGGTAGGCGGCAAGGTTCACCTGCGCCTCACTTTCCCAGCCCTGCCCCGCGCAAATGCCAAACGGCATACCTGTACGTTTGGCCAGCACCTGAATCAGGTTCAGGGCGCGCATCGGCGTATCGCCTGCTGCGCGGGCCAGCACCTCAAACGCCATGATGATCAGGCTATCGCCGGTCAGCACGGCCAAAGGCTCGCCAAAGGCGCGGTGCACGGTGGCCTTGCCGCGCCGGGTAGCTGCATCATCAAAGGCCGGCAGATCATCATGCACAAGGCTAGCGCAATGAATCAGTTCAAGTGCGGCCGCGGCGGCATCCGAAAGACCGGGGCGGTCGTCGCCACAGGCCATCGCCACCGATAACAGGATCGTCGGCCTGATCCGCGCGCCACCCGGCAGCACGGCATAGGGCAAGGCTGCGGCCAGACGCGGCGGGGCAAGCCCGCCCATACCAAGGGCCAAAGCGCCATTCACCGCAAGATCAATCCGTTGGTTCAGGGGCATGGGACGACCTTTGCAGAGGAATTATGCAGGCACCTTTGCATTCAATCGGCCAAGTGTAAACATTTTCTTACACCCTACTGTCTTTATTACTGGACAACTGCGGCTGCCATCGCATCATACGGCCATGGATAAACGTCCGCACACTGTGGTGATCGGGGCTGGTTTTGGTGGCCTTGCGGCTGCGATCAGGCTGGCGGCGACCGGGCATGCCGTCACCGTGCTGGAGGCGGCCCCTGCCGTGGGGGGCAAGGCGCGTGCTGTGCCATCGGTGGCGGGGCCGGTGGATACCGGGCCAACAGTGCTGACCATGCGCGCGGTGTTTGATGACCTGTTTGCCCTTGCGGGTGAGCGGTTGGACGATGTCGTAACGCTGATCCCGCAACCCGTTCTGGCGCGGCATTGGTGGCCGGATGGCAGCACGCTGGACCTGACCCCTGACCGCGCCGCCAACATTGCCGCCATCACTGCCTTTTCGGGCGCACGCGAGGGCCGCGCCTTTGCCCGCTTTGATGCGATGGCTGAAAAGCTGCGGCTGGCCTTTGATGCCCCCGTCATGCAGGCCGCCAAGCCCGATCTGCGCGCCATTGTCAGCGCCGCCCTGCGTAACCCCGCCACCTGGCCCGCGCTGCTGCCCGGCATGACACTGGACCGCCTGCTGCGTATCACCTTCCGCGATCGGCGCCTGCGCCAGTTGTTTGGCCGTTATGCCACCTATGTAGGGGGGCGGCCCTGCCATGTGCCCGCCGTGCTTGCCATCATCTGGCGCGCTGAGGCGCAGGGGGTTTGGGCCGTGCAAGGCGGTATGCAGCATCTGGCGCAGGCTTTGGCAGGGCTGCTGGAACGGCTGGGCGGCAAGGTGTTGCTGTCCACGCCCGCGCTGCGGATCCTGAAACAGGGCGGGCGCGTGACGGGTGTTGAAACGGGTACGGGGCGCATTGCGGCGGATCATGTGGTGTTCAACGGTGATCCGGCGGCACTGCGCGCGGGCCTGTTGGGCGATGCCGTGACAGATGCCGTGCCCGCCGCAACCACCCTGCCGCGCAGCCTGTCAGCCCAGGTCTGGGCCTTTGCCGCCACCGCGTCAGGCCCGCCCCTTGTGCATCACAACGTGTTTTTCACCGCTGATCCCGCACAGGAATTCGGCCCCGTCGGCAAGGGCCGCGCGGCTGTGGCCCCCAGCCTGTATATCTGCGCCCAAGACCGCGCACACGGCACCCCAACCGGCCCTGAACGGTTTGAAATCATCATCAACGCACCTGCGGGCCTGCCCGCCTCGCCCGAGGAAGACAGTTTATGCCAATCACGCACCTTTCAGACGCTGGCCCGGTTCGGGCTGACCTTCAGCCCCGCCCCGCCAACCACCGCGCTGACCACACCTGCGATGCTGGGCCAGATGTTTCCAGCGTCGGGGGGCGCGATTTACGGGCGCAGTCCGGAAGGGATGCTGGCGACGTTTCAGCGCGCACCAACGATCACGGCGCTGCCGGGGCTGGTGCTGGCGGGGGGCGGGTGCCATCCGGGGGCGGGGGTGCCGATGGCAGCCCTGTCAGGCAAGCACGCGGCCGGGGTGATTCTGACCGCCCCGATTTCAGGGTTGAGGTCGGCCCTGACGGCTATGCCTGGTGGTACATCGACGGCGTCAGTGATGACGAAACCCGCGCCATCAGCATCATCGGGTTCATAGGATCGGTGTTTTCGCCCTGGTATGCGTGGTCAGGCAGGCGCGATCCGCAAAACCACTGCTGCCTGAACGTCGTCACCTATGGCCCCGGCGGGCGCTTTACCATGACAGACCGGGGCCGCCCTGCCCTGCGCCAATCCCGCGACGCACTGGAAATCGGCCCATCCGCCATGCGCTGGACGGGGCGAGAATTGGTGATCACGGTGGATGAAATCAGCAGCTTTCCCCTGATTTCAAGGGTCAAAGGCACTATCACGCTGACCCCGCAAGCAATCACAGACAGGGAGGTTGCATTGCACCCCCGCCATATCTGGCGGCCCTTTGCACCGATGGCGCGAATTGACGTGAACCTGACACAAGGCCAGCGCTGGCAGGGACACGGCTATTTCGATGCGAACTTTGGTACGGCAGCACTGGAGGCGGATTTTGACCGCTGGACATGGGGCCGCTTTCCGCTGCGTGACCGCGCGATGTGTTTTTACGATGCGACGCGGCGCGATGGCAGCACGCTGGCACTGGGGATCGAGGTCGGCACAGATGGCAGCCTGTGCCAGATCACGCCGCCACCTTTGACGCGCCTGCCCCGCACGAAATGGCAGGTCGCACGCGAAACCCGCAGCGATGCGGGCACCA
Source organism: Rhodobacterales bacterium (assembly GCA_043751715.1). Taxonomy (GTDB): domain Bacteria; phylum Pseudomonadota; class Alphaproteobacteria; order Rhodobacterales; family Rhodobacteraceae; genus JAAFHS01. Next base: position 4,372 of record JAYUZO010000293.1, read on the forward strand.
ACGCGCGGCAGGTTATGGCAATGCTGGACGCGCCGTTTTATGGGCGCAGCGTGGTGGAAACCACGATTGATGGTGAGGTCAGCCACGGCGTGCATGAGGCGCTGGATCTGCGGCGCTTTCGCAACCCCGCGCTGAAATTCATGCTGGCGACCCGTGTGCCAAGACGCCGCAACTGGCCACAAGTCTAAAAATTTTCGTACGAAAATTTTTAGACTACCCGGTTGAGCCGCCAGACTGAAAAGTTCAGCGTGCCTGCCACCGTGACCCACAGCAGATAAGGCGCAAACAGCAGGCCTGCCCACATGTCGTGCCCCCAAAATGCCAGCATGGTGGCGGCAACGGCCAGCCATAAACAGCCCAGCACCACCAGCCCC
>JAYUZO010000294.1:0-2408 GCA_043751715.1 Rhodobacterales bacterium
CAGCCCTCGATCCTGTCGCTGTATCTGGCGGTGATACTGCGCTGGACATCCGCCTTTGCCCATGACCCGGCCCTGAACATTCCCGTTGCTGATTACCCCGCCCTGCATGCCATTCTGGCCAGCCTTGAGGGCCGCCCCGCCATCCAGCGCGTGGCCGCCATCGAAGGCATCGGCCCCACCCCCTTTACGAAAGCCGCCTGATGTTCCTGTCTGTCTTCGATATGTTCAAGGTGGGCATCGGCCCGTCATCCAGCCATACCATGGGGCCGATGGTCGCCGCCGCACGGTTTCTGGATACCCTGCGCGCCAGCCCGTTTCACGCGCATGGCCTGCGCGCCAGCCTGCATGGCAGCCTTGCCTTTACCGGGGTGGGCCATGCCACTGACCGCGCCACGATTCTGGGTCTGGCGGGGTTCGTGCCCGAAACCTATGACGCCGGACGCGCTGAGGCCGCGCTGACGGCGATCAAGGCCAACAAGGTGATTGATGCCCCCGGCCTTGGCGCGCTACGGTTTGACCCCGGCGCTGACCTGATCTTTGACTACGGCCCCGCCCTGCCCGGCCATGCCAATGGCATGATCATCCGCGCAATGGATGCGCAAGGTGACGTGATCTTGCAGGAAACCTATTACTCTATCGGTGGCGGCTTTGTTCTGACCGCGGCTGAGCTTGCCGAAACATCCGGCAAAAAGGCCAAGGCCCGCGCTGACGTACCCTATCCGTTCGAGACCGCCGATGAAATGCTCGCCATGGCCCGCGCCTCTGGCCTGACCATCGCCGCGATGAAACGCGCCAATGAACTGCGCCACCGGTCAGCCGCCGATCTGGAGGCGGGCATCAACCGCCTCTGGCAGGTGATGACCGATTGCATTGATCGGGGCATGGCGCGCGATGGCATTCTGCCGGGCGGGCTGAAGGTGCGCAGGCGCGCCAAAGGCATCCATGATGCGCTGATCGCCGAACGCGGGCTGAACATGACCGCGCCCCATACCATCAACGATTGGATGAGCCTGTATGCCATGGCGGTGAATGAGGAAAACGCCGCCGGTGGTCAGGTTGTGACCGCCCCCACAAACGGGGCTGCGGGCGTGGTTCCCGCCGTGATCCGCTATTGGCTGGATCATGTGCCGGGGGCATCGCGCACACAGCTTGCCGATTTCCTGCTGACCGCTGCCGCCATTGGTGGCCTGTGCAAACACAATGCCAGTATTTCAGGGGCTGAATGCGGCTGTCAGGCCGAGGTTGGCTCCGCCGCAGCAATGGGGGCGGCGGGGTTGGCGGCTGTGCTGGGGGGCACGCCGGAACAGGTGGAAAACGCGGCCGAAATCGCGCTGGAACATCACCTTGGCATGACCTGCGATCCGGTGCGGGGACTGGTGCAGGTGCCCTGCATTGAACGCAATGGCCTGGGCGCGATCAAGGCGGTGTCGGCGGCAAGTCTGGCCATGCGCGGCGATGGGCAGCACCTTGTATCGCTGGACGTGTGCATAGAAACCATGCGGCAGACGGGCAAGGATATGCACGAGAAATACAAGGAAACCTCGCTGGGTGGGCTGGCTGTGAACGTGCCGAATTGCTGAAGGGGGAGGTGCCATGAAAATCATCGTGATCGGGGCCGGGGGTGATGTTGGAACAGTCATCTGTGCCGAACTGGGCGCGCGGCATGATCTGATAAGGGTCGGGCGCAACAGTGGCGATATTCACGCCGATATCGGGGACGCAGCGTCGATCCGGGCGATGTATGCCAAGGCGGGCAAGGTTGACGCGGTGGTGTCTGCCACCGGCACGGTGCATTTTGGCCCGCTGACGGATTTCACCGAGGCGCAGATGATGCTGGGCCTGCAGCACAAGGTGATGGGGCAGATCAACCTTGTGCTTGCAGGGTTTGCGCATGTCGCGGATGGCGGGTCGTTCACCCTGACCAGCGGTGTGCTGGACCGCGACCCGATCCGCATGGGCACGGGGGCGGCAACAGCAAACGGGGCCTTGGGCGGGTTTGTGACGGGGGCTGCGATCGAAATGCCGCGTGGCCAACGGATTAATGTCGTCAGCCCCGGATTGCTGCAGGTCTCCGTTCCGCGCTATGGCAGCTGGTTTCCGGGGCCTCTGCCGGTATCATCGCACAGTGTAGGGTTAGCCTATGCCAAATCCGTCGAAGGTGCTGTGACGGGCAAGGTCATTATCGTCGCATGACCCGCGCCACAACAGACCGCATCCTGCCCGGCATCATCCTCATGCTGGCCTTCTGCGTGCTGGCCCCGCTTTTGGATGTATCGGCCAAACTGGCCGCCGAAGGGGGCGTGCCTGTGGGCCAGATCACCACCGCCCGCTTTGTCGTGCAGGGGGCGCTGATGCTGCCCGTCGCCCTGTTCATGCGGCTGTCATGGCGCATCAGCCCCCGTGTGGGC
>JAYUZO010000295.1:0-7120 GCA_043751715.1 Rhodobacterales bacterium
GCCCCGCCAAAGATTGATCCGCCATCGCCGAACCGGATTTGTTCAGCCCATGCCGCACCTGCGCCATACAGGGCCGCAATCCCCACCGAAACCACACGCAACCACCGGGTCATCATCCGCCTCCGCCTGCTGTTCGCGCGCAATCTAGCCGGTTTTCGCCAAACCGCCTAGCATCACGCACATCATGACCAAGCCTTTGCCCCCGCCGCGCGTCCTATCCCTGAATGCATCACGCAAAGATCACCCCATGCGCCCCCTGATTGCCCTGTTCTGCCTGATCCCTTTCGCTTGCATCGCCAGTGAAGACCCCGTGCAGGTGTCGGCCCATGGCCCCATGGCCCTTGCCGGTACCACCCTGACCTTTCAGCCGACGGGCCTTGTTGATCAGCGCTGCCCCCCTGATGCCGATTGCCAGTGGGAAGGCACGGTCCGCGCCGACATTCTGGTGGTTGACGGCACATCTGCCCCTGTCACCATCACCTTGTGCAACCTGTGCGATGGGGCCAGCCCTGATACCATCGTGGGCAATTACACGATTTCCATCGGCAGACTTGCGCCCTTCGAAGGACGATCTTGCTGGTCTGGGCCGCGCCGCAAACCTGTATGATTACCGCCTTGCCTTGTCGGTTTCACCTTAGCTATGGAAAGGTCTTGCCATGCGTCGCTGTCTTATTGTCTTTTGTCTTGCCCTGAATGCGCCATTTGCCATGGCCGACCATCCCCTTCGCCTGCCCGGCGGCGTGGCAACACCCCTGCCCGGCACCGATATCACCCTGCTGCTGACGCATGTAACAGATCAACGCTGCCCGGCTGATGTTGCCTGTGTCTGGCAGGGCATGGTCAGGGTCAAGATTTCCGTGCTGTCGGGCATGGCTGACCGCGGCACAATCCTGTTGTGCAATGATTGCGCCGAAGGTGCCAGCACCGCCAGGATCGGCGATATAACCCTGCATTACGTCAGCCTTGATCCGCCACGCAGCGTGCTTGCCCCCCTTGCGCGCAATCCGCGGCTGTCGGATTACACCCTGCACATCACTGTCACCCCCTGAGGGGCTTGCCCCCGCCCGCAGCCCCGGCATAGCGTGGCCGCCATGACACATCGCCTGACCCCGCTGGTTGCCAGCCTGCCCGCCACTGTGCCCTTTACCGGCCCCGAAACCCTTGAACGCCAACGGGGCCATGCCTTTACCGCCCGCCTTGGAGCCAACGAATCCGGTTTCGGCCCGTCACCCCATGCCATTGCTGCCATGCAGGCCACCGCCGCCTCCGCGTGGATGTACGGCGACCCCGACATGCACGATCTGCGCACCGCCATTGCCGCCCACCACGGCATCACCCCCGCGCATGTGATGATCGGCGAAGGCATTGACGGCCTGCTGGGCACCCTTGTGCGCCTGACCATCAGCCCCGGTGATGCGGTTGTCACCTCGCTGGGGGCCTATCCCACCTTTGCGTTTCACGTTGCAGCCAGCGGTGGCCACCTGACCCGCGTGCCCTATACGGGCCACCACGAAGACCCTGCGGCACTGCTGGCCGCCGCCACTGCCACGGCTGCGAAACTGCTGTATCTGGCCAACCCTGATAACCCGATGGGCAGCCACCACGCAGGCAGCGTCATTGCGGCGATGCTGCCCCGCCTGCCTGCGCAAACCCTGCTGGTGCTGGATGAGGCCTATGCCGATCTTGCCCCCCAAGGTACCATCCCCGACATCAGCGCCGATGACCCCCGCATCATCCGCCTGCGCACGTTCTCCAAGGGCTACGGCCTTGCGGGCCTGCGCGTGGGCTATGCCATTGCGCATCCTGACCTGATCGCCGCCTTTGACCGGATCCGCAATCATTTCGGTGTGGGCCGGGTGGCGCAGGCGGGCGCGCTGGCGGCCTTGCAGGATCAGGATTGGCTGACCGGCGTGCGGGCCAAGGTTTCCGCAGCCCGCACCACGCTGTCACAGATTGCGCGTGACAATGGCCTTGTGCCGCTGCCATCGGCCACGAACTTTGTCACCATGGATTGCAGGCAGGATGGCGATTACGCCGCTGCCATTCTGAACCGGCTTGCAGCGCAGGGCATCTTTGCCCGCATGCCGGGTGTGGCACCCCTGAACCGTTGTATCCGGGTCAGCGTCGGCGATGCAGCCGCCATGGCCGCCTTTGCCAAGGCCCTGCCCGCCGCCCTGTAGGATGGGCAATCTGCCCATCCTGTCATCCGCTGCCTTATTCTGCGGCTACCGGCCGCGCCGGGCCCACGGCTGGGGCTGCCCCGTTCAGCGGCCAGTCTACCCGTGGGCTGGGTGGCAAGGTTGTCGCCGCAGGCGTAGGCCCCGGTGCGGCCGAAAATCCCGGTGATGCCATGAACACAGGTGCAGGCAGGGCCGCGACCGGCACGTCAACCGCCACCGTCACTGTGCGCCGGAACACCAGCATATGCTGAAACGTGGTCTGCCGCCCGGTAAAGCCCACGCGTTCCTCACATGGCAAGGTATCAGCCCGCAGGTATTCCCACCCGTCGCGCCCCAGATCGTTCATCACCGCTGACAGCGCATGTGCAAACCGGTCCGCCGTGGTTTTTGCCCCGCGCACCTTTTCACCCCGCGCCGGGGCCGGAACCACCTTGTATTCAAACTGCGCCATGCCCGTCTCCCTGATTGACTGGCAAATTAAGGGATTTCCGCCAATGCGCCAAGCACACATACAGGAATTTGACCGCGCCTAGGGGTTTTCCGCCACAGCCACGATCCATGGTAGGGCAGCACACGCAGCCCACCACGGATTGCGGTGTTCAGGTCGGATAGCTGGTCTGAATCTGCAATTGCCCCGCCACCCCCGGCACAGCCAGCACAAACCCACCCGTTGCCATGGCCACCGTCTGCACCGACCCTGCATTCGCCCGAAGCGGGTTATTGTTCGGCACCGTAGGCCCCAGCGTGGAAATTGAACTGCGATCAACAGCATTCGCCATTCGGTATAGTCCCGGCGTCACAGTCCCGGCGATGGACGCCCGGCGCTGCGCAATCGGCAAGGCCGCATTGTCAAGAATGGCAAGCTGCACTTGCCCCGCCGCAGAATTCAACAGCTCCATCGTGGCTTTCGCCTGATCGTCTTCGTTCCACCATGTCCCGCTTTTGCGCGGCTGACCCGGTGTGTTCACCCGGGCCTGCAGATCACCGAAACTCGCGCCACCATGGATATGCGCATGCGCACCAGCCTGCGACCTGACCAGCGTGTTATTTGGATTGATGCCCTGAATGGCATGGTTGTTGCGGTAAATCGCAAGAAAGCCTTTCACCTCTGACAACGCATAAAGACGTGCAAACGGCATGATGACCCCTGTCTATGAGCAATGCAAAAATGCCCCTGCACCTTACCTTAGGTCAGCGCGATTCGGGATACGTTTTCTGACCAAACACCACTGTCACAGCCCGTTTGCCGGCTACAGCCCCAGTTTCGCCGCCACCATCGCGTTCACCACTGCCGGGTTCGCCTTGCCACCTGTGGCTTTCAGCACCTGCCCGGTGAACCAACCCGCCAGTTTCGCGTTCACCCGTGCCTTTTCCACCTGATCCGGGTTTGCTGCTATCAGCGCATCCAGTGCCGCCTCAATCTCGCCCGTATCCGTGACCGCCTTCATCCCATGCGCCGCCGCCTGTTCCGCCGGATCGCCGCCATCCGTCCACAGGATTTCGAACAAGTCCTTGGCCATCTTGCCCGTGATTTCGCCCTTGGCCAACAGATCAAGCATCCCACCCAACTGCATGGCCGATACCGGGCTGCCGGCAATCGCCAGTCCCTGCTTGTTCAGCCGCCCGAACAGCTCATTGATCACCCAGTTCGCCGCCTGCTTGCCATCGCGCCCTTGTGCGACCGCTTCAAAGAACATCGCGCTTTCAAGGTCTGCCGTCAGCACATTGGCATCATAATCTGTCAAGCCAAAGTCGCCCATGAAGCGCGCCTTCTTGGCATCCGGCAGTTCCGGCATGGTGGCTGCAATCTGGTCAACCCAGGCCTGTTCAATCTCCAGCGGCAGCAGGTCCGGGCAGGGGAAATACCGGTAGTCATGCGCCTCTTCCTTGGACCGCATCGACCGCGTTTCATTGCGGTCTGGGTCATACAGCCGGGTTTCCTGCCGCACCTCGCCACCATCTTCGATGATCGCAATCTGACGCCGCGCCTCAACGTCAATCGCCAACTGAATGAACCGCATCGAGTTCATGTTCTTGATCTCGCACCGCGTACCCAGATGGCTGAAATCCTGCGTGGCTGCGTATTTCTCATACTGGCCCACGCGGCAAACGGATACGTTCACATCCGCCCGCAGATTGCCGTTCTGCATGTTGCCGTCGCAGGTGCCCAGATAGCGCAGGATTTGCCGGATTTTGGCCACATAGGCCGCCGCCTCCTCAGGGCCCCGAATATCAGGGCGGCTGACAATCTCCATCAGCGCCACGCCGGTGCGGTTGAAATCCACGAAAGACATCGCCGGGTCCATATCGTGAATCGATTTGCCCGCGTCCTGTTCAAGGTGAATGCGTTCGATCCGCACAAGGCGCGCCACGCCGGGCGACATATCCACGATCACCTCACCCTCACCCACGATGGGGTGGTACAGCTGGCTGATCTGGTAGCCCTGCGGCAGGTCCGGGTAGAAGTAATTCTTGCGGTCAAAGGCGCTGACAAGGTTGATCTGCGCGCGCAGCCCAAGACCTGACCGCACTGCCTGTTCCACGCAAAATTCATTGATCACCGGCAGCATCCCCGGCATGGCCGCATCCACCATCGCCACATGGCTGTTCGGTTCGGCCCCAACACCCGTGGATGCCCCCGAAAACAGCTTGGCGCGGCTGGCCACCTGCGCATGTATCTCCATTCCGATGACCAGTTCCCAGTCATGCTTTGCCCCGGCAATCACGCGTGGCACAGGTGCAGCAAAGGTCAGATCCAGCATCAGAATTCTCCGGTTTACCCTGCTTGTTTAGGCATCCCGCATCCGGCGGGCAAGGCCCTGCGCACGGGCGGCATGGGCAAAACACCGCCGACTTTGCCCAAAAATCCGGTGGCCGGGTTGCAAGACCCAAGGCAAAGGCAAACACAGCGCGGGTTGCGCCTTGGGGGTGTGGCGCTGCCAGATGGTGAAAAAATGCGCATGAAAGTGGTAATTGCGGGCCTTGTTGGCCTTGTTCTGACGGGCTGCGTGCAGCCTGCCGCATCAACCCAAACCCTGCCCGAGGCGCTGCCGCTGATGCGCTGGGATCACCGCGCCGAGGCGGATCAGTGGACTGAATCCACCCTTGCCACCGTTGCACAATACGACGCAGCCCTAGCCGGCCGCGTACCTGCCGATGTGGCCACATGGTGCCCCGGCTATGAGACAGCCAGCCTGGATGAACGCCGCGCCTTTTGGGTGGCGATGTTTTCGGCACTGGCCAAACATGAAAGCACCTGGAACCCGGCTGCCGCCGGTGGTGGCGGGCGCTGGATTGGTTTGACGCAGATTGCGCCTGCCACAGCGCGCCAGTATGGCTGCGAGGCAACGTCCGTTGCGGACCTGAAAGACGGCACCGCAAACCTTGCCTGCGCCGTGCGCATTGCCGCCGCACAGGTGGGGCGTGATGGCCTTGTGGCGGGCGGCGGCAACCGGGGCATGGGGCGCGACTGGGCACCGTTCCGTGCGGCGTCCAAACGCGCCGACATGGCCGGCTGGGTCAGCGATCAGGCCTATTGTCAGGCCGACCTCTGAAGGGGGCCGCCGTCCCCTCGGGCATTGAGCCGCTCGGGAACGGCACTGCCGTGGACCACTCCTGACCGGTGCCGCGCGCATCAGGCATTGCCTGCTGATGTGTTCACGGTGAAAACGGCTTCCCTTTGCTCAAAACCGCAGCTCTGCGGGATACCAAGGGGCTGTCAGAGTTTGTAGATATACTTGACCTCGTCCAGCGCATCACCCTGCTGGGGTGACATCAACCCGGCGTTCGCTTCGACCACGTCACGCAGCAGCAGCATCAGCGGATCAAACCCCGCTTGCCCCTGCATCTTGAACAGCTTGCGCACCAGACGCGTAAAGCCCGGCTGCGCGCCCTGGCTTTCCGTCACCAGCCAGCGGCCCAGAATAAGTGCCTCTTGCGCCTTGTCATGCGCCATGTCGCGGCGCGATTGCAGGCTGCGGGTCAGCGCCTCTTGGGCCTGAACCGAAGGCAGGCCGCCCAGTTCCAGAAAGGCAATCGCCACCCCTGCGTAGGCCACGTCCAGATCATCCAGACTTTCCACCGGATGGGTGTTGCCACGCCGCCGAAAACCAAAACGCCGCGCCGCCGCCGCCACATCTGACGCCACGCCTGCCAGCTCTCGCGTCATATCGGCCGCATTGCGCGCGCGCTGCGCCCAGAAATAGGCCGCGCCGATCAGCGCCAGCAACCCCAACAGAAATGGCATGTTACCCTCATGTATTTACCAGAAAATCACTGTCGGGACGTTAGACATGGCATGGGCGCGACGTCAATGTGCCCCATCTGTGGCACCGCCCGCCGCCCGTATCCGCCCCGCCATTTCGCCCAGATCGCGGCTGATGCCCGGCATCGCCAGCATCTGGTCCAGCACCGCACAGACCTGCGCCTGACGCCCCGCATCATAGCGCGGCCAGGTTTCAAACGCCGTTGACATGCGCGCCGCCGTCTGCGGGTTCAAGGGATCAAGCTGCATCAGCCAGTGGCCCACAAACCGGTATCCTGCCCCGCTCGCATCATGAAACCCTGCGTGGTTTGCCGCAGCCGCCCCGATCAGCGCCCGGAACCGGTTCGGGTTTTTCCAGTTGAACCGCGCATCCGCCGCCAGCCTCTGCGCCACATCTGCCATCTGCGCGGGTGCGGCATGCATCAGTTGCAGGCTGAACCATTTGTCCATCACATGCGCGTTGCCCGCCCAGCGGTCTGCAAAGCGCGCCAGTTCCACCTGCCCTGCACCCACATCCAGCAGACAGCCCAGTGCCGCGATCTCATCGGTCATGTTGCCCGCATCCGCAAAGGCCCTTGCCGCCACTTCCCCGCCATCGCGCAGGGTCTGACAGGCCAGTGCTGCATTGCGCAGTGCCCGCCGCCCCGCCGCCCTGGCCCCCGGTGTAAAGGGGCCG
>JAYUZO010000296.1:0-7235 GCA_043751715.1 Rhodobacterales bacterium
CTTTCAGGGCCGCGCCATCGCCGTCGGCACCTACAAATCAGGCGAACTGCACCCCAGCCGAGTCTTCAACCGCTGACCACCTGACGCCTAAGACGCTGACATGCCGCCCAAACACCCGCACCCCCGGCCCCCTCTCCGCCCTACCCGATTTCACATTGGCCCAAATATCCGCGCCGCAGGCGGCTGCCCGCCGCCCCATGCGCACCCTTGGAAACCGCTCCATGGCAATGCCGCACGCGCGGGGCTCAATGCCCTGCGTGGACGGCGCCCCCTTTCAGGCAGCCCTAGCCCATGTCGGATGAAACAGCCCCGCTGCCGACCCGGTAAAGATCTCGCATCCCGTGGCCGTTACTCCCACCGTATGCTCAAACTGCGCCGACAGCGATTTGTCCCGCGTCACCGCCGTCCAGTCATCCGCCAGGATCTTGGTTTCCGGCCGCCCAAGGTTCACCATCGGCTCGATCGTAAAGAACATGCCCTCTTCCAGCACCGGCCCCGTCCCTGCCCGCCCATAGTGCAACACATTCGGCGGCGCATGAAACACCCGGCCCAGACCATGCCCGCAGAAATCGCGCACCACGCTCATCCGCTGGGATTCCACATAGGACTGAATCGCAGAACCGATATCGCCAAACGTGTTGCCCGGCTTGACCATCGCAATCCCCCGCATCAACGCATCATGCGTCACGTCAATCAGACGCGCCGCAAACGGCTTGACCGTGCCTGCAACATACATCCGGCTGGTATCACCAAACCAGCCATCCACAATCACCGTCACATCAATGTTCACGATATCCGCGTTCACCAGTACATCGTTTGTCCGGCCCGGAATTTTGCCCCCTGGAATGCCATGGCACACCACATGGTTCACGCTAATGCAGCTTGCGTGCTGATAGCCCTTGTAACCCACCGTCGCCGACACCACCTGCCGCCGCGCGATTTCTTCTGTGATGAATGCGTCCAGCGCCCCTGTTGTCACCCCCGGCACCACCATCGGCCCCAGCAGATCAAGGATCTCCGCCGCAACCCGACCCGCCACGCGCATGCCTGCAAAATCCGCCTCATCATAAATGCGGATTCCTTCACGGGTGATACGGCCACGGGTTTGGTCCAAAGCGCACGCTCCTGTTGTCTGCCCCAAAGATAATCCCAACCACCGCCTTTTGCCAGAGGCCGCGCACAGCGCATGCCGGGGCTTTGAAACGGCCTGCCTTGCCCCTATACATAACCCCTGATCCGCACTGCGAAAGGCCCCGCCATGACCAACCCCACCGCTGCCATGCTGGTGATCGGCGATGAAATCCTGTCTGGCCGCACCCGTGACAGCAACACACACTATCTTGCAGGTGAACTTACTGCCCGCGGCATCCGCCTGATGGAGGTGCGCGTTGTCGCCGATGATCAGCCTGCCATCATCGCCGCCGTCAATGCCCTGCGCGCCGCCTGGGACCATGTCTTCACGTCCGGCGGGATCGGCCCCACCCATGATGACATCACAGCCGAGGCCATTGCCGCCGCATTCGGCACCCCCATCACCCACCGCGCCGATGCCATGGCGCTGCTGACAGCCCATTACGACCGGGCAGGCCTGCCCTTCAATGACGCCCGCCAGCGTATGGCCCGCATTCCCGATGGTGCGCACCTGATTGAAAACCCTGTCAGCACCGCACCCGGCTTTTCGCTTGGCAATGTGCATGTCATGGCCGGCGTGCCAAAGATATTCGAGGCAATGGTGGCAGGCGTTCTGCCCACCCTTACCGGCGGCGACCCCCTTTTGTCGCAATCCCTGCGCGTCAACCGTGGCGAAGGCGAAATTGCCGGGCCGTTTGCCGCGCTTGCCGCAGATTATCCTGATCTGTCCATGGGGTCATACCCCTTTACCGTGAACGGCGCCTACGGCACCCATCTGGTCATTCGCGGCACGGATCCTGCCCGCTTGACCACTGCCATGGCCCAACTGGAATCGCTGTTCCGATGACGCCAGACGCACTGGCAGCCGTGATGGAGGCCACCTGGCCCTGCGCCCGCACCCACCGCGTGCCCGGCTTTACCCTGCGGGATGGCGCGGGCGGCGGTCAGCGTGTGTCGGCGGCCACGTCCGATCCGGGTTGGACCACTGGCCATCTGTCCCAAGCCGAATCCGCCATGCGCGGCGTGGGCCAGCACCCGCTGTTCCTGATCCGCGACGGTGACGCTGCGTTGGACGCGGCCCTGCAGATGCGCGGCTATGCCATCATCGACCCCGTCATTGCCTATGCCGCCGCCGCCGCTGCCCTGCCCGCAGCCCCGTGGATGACCACCTTCCCCCACTGGCCGCCCATGGCCGTGGCGCTTGATATCTGGGCAACCGGTGGCATCACCGCCCCCCGCCTTGCCGTGATGCACCGTGCCTGCGGCCCGAAAACCGCCATCCTCGCCCGCGTCGGTGACAGGGCCGCAGGCGTGGCCTTTGTCGCCCTGCATGGCCCCATCGCCATGCTGCACGCGCTTGAGGTCGCACCCACGCACCGGCGGCAGGGATCTGCGCAAAACATCCTGTCTGCCGCCGCCGCATGGACAATTGCCAATGGAGGCACCAGCCTGACGCTGGTTGTAACGGCGGCAAACACCGGCGCGCGGGCCCTGTACCAGAACTGCGGCATGCGCAGCGTTGGACAATATCATTACCGCGCCCTGCCCGCCGATCCGGCACGGCATCAGCCATGATCCGCAGCCTTTCCATTGTGATGATGATCGCGCTTTTGGCCCATCCCGCCGCATATGCACAGGATCTGGCCTTCCCCGTGCCTGCCACGGTGACCGACCAGATCACCCAACCCGCAGGCAGCCTGCCCGTGGCGACCGGTCCGTGGACCGCCACCACCGGCACGCCCCTGCGCAGCTTTGACGGCACCGTCATTCAGACCGCCTATCGCCTGCCCGGCACGCTTTCCACCACTGACCTGATGTCAGCCTTGCGGGCTGCGCTGATGGCCGATGAGGGCTTTACGCCGCTGTACGACTGCGCCGGGCCAATCTGCGGCGGGTTCGATTTCCGCTATGATCTGCCCGTGCTGGCCGAGCCTGCAATGCACATTGATCTGGGCGATTTTCGTTATTTTGCAGCGGTCAGGCAACAGGGCGCCAATCCCGCAGAGGCTGTCATGCTGATCATCTCGCGCTCGGCCAATGCCGGATTTGTGCAAGTGAACCGCGTCGGCCCCGCACCCGCCGCCGCCTCACCCACGCTGTCAACCGCGTCACCGCCCGTGCCCGTGCTTGTGCCATTGCCCGTGCCCACCCCCACCACGCCCCTGCCTGCAGCACCCACCGGGCCCATGGGCATCCGGCTGGAAACCGGCGGATCACTCGCACTGGATGACCTGATGTTTCCATCCGGGGCCGCCACCCTTGCCCCCGGCACCTATGCCTCACTGACCGATCTTGCCGCCTACCTCGCTGCCAACCCCACCCGCCAGATTGCCATCGTTGGCCATACCGACGCGTCAGGCGGGCTGGATGCCAACATCGCCCTTTCGCGCCGCCGCGCCGAATCTGTGCGCCGTGTGCTGATTGACCAGTTCAATATTCCTGCCGTGCAAGTGCAGGCCGAAGGCGTAGGCTATCTTTCCCCCCGCACCACCAACCTGACCGCCCCCGGCCGCGCCGCCAACCGCCGGGTCGAAGTGATGCTGGTGAATGTCGAATAACCGGGAACGGGCCGCCGTCCCTTGGGGGATTGACCCCCGCGGAACGGCACTGCCGTGGCACCCCAAACGAAATCAGCCACCTGTCCCGATGTCGGACTGCGTATATTTGCAAAAAGAAAACGGGCGGCGATCATTACTGATCCCGCCCGCAAAGCCTGCCACAGCCCGGTATCACCAGACGTCAGGCCCTTTATCCATGTAACGCCGCGCCAGAAAATCGATGAAGGCGCGCACCTTGGGCTGCGTGAACCGCCCCGGCGGATAGACCGCATAGATACCCAGCACTTCGGTCGGCAGGCCCGGAATAGCCTCTTCCACCAACCCATCCTTCATTGCATCGGCATATAGGAACGATGGCAGATAGGCGATGCCAAGGCCCGACACCGCCGCATTCAGCAGCGATTGCCCGTCATTCACCGTCAGCCAGCCCGCCGTGCGCACCTGCCGCTTTTCGCCCGATGGCGCCGTGATCTTCCACACATTGCCATTGGCCTGATTGGAATAGTGCAGCAGTTTATGGTCATTCAGATCATCGATTTTCATCGGCCGCCCGAATTTCTGGAAATAGGACGGTGAGCCGATCATCCGCTTGGTTGTGTCGGTCAGCTTGCGGGCCCGCAGCGAAGAATCCTCCAGATCCCCGACCCGGATTGCCATGTCAAACCCTTCGCTGATCAACTCCACATAGCGGTTGTTCAGCACCATGTTGACGGTAATATCCGGGTATTCTAGCAGGAAATCCCCCAGAATCGGTGACAGCAGATTCACCCCAAAGTCGGTGGCCACGCTGATCCGCAGCAGGCCTGACGGCGCCGATTGCATGCTGGTGACCAGCGCATCCGCCTCACCTGCATCATTCAGCACCCGGCGCGCCCGGTCATAATAGGCCAGCCCGATCTCGGTCGGGCTTACCCTGCGTGTCGTCCGGTTCAAAAGCCGCGCCCCCAGACGCGCCTCAAGTGCTGATACGTGCTTTGAGACAGCGGATTTGGAAATCCCCATTTTCTTGGCCGCGTCGGTAAAGCCCCCTTGATCCACAACTGTGGCAAAGGCCTCCATCTCTGTAAGTCGATCCATTGTTTTCCTCTGGCAGACGTTGAGGGTGTGAGCGCATGTTTGACCCCTAAATCTGGCAGGATTGCGTTCAGGGCGCGACAAGTCCGGGGTATTACGGCGGATCGTTGAAGGCAGGGAAACAGGCAGGGCTACGCTGATGTGGGTGGGATTCGCCTGCGGGTTATCGCCACCACCCAAAGCATGGGCGGAAAGTTGTTCTGCAAATCTGGCCAAAATACAGCTTTCAGCCGGGTTTGCGTGCTCCAGCCTAAGGCCTATGGAACAACATCCCACCTTTGCCTAAGTCCGGTGCAGGGCGGCAGCAACGCCGCCTGTTCAACCGAAAAGGAAGATCACCATGAATCGGATTTCACTTTTGCTTGCCGCCGCCCTGAGCCTTGGGGCCGTGCCTGTGTTTGCACAAGATGCAGCCACGCCCGAAATTGCCGATACCGATGGCAACGGCACTTGGTCGGTGGATGAGCTGCGCGTGGCCTACCCCGATCTGACGGATGAAGGTTTTGTGTCGATTGATGCGAATGCCGATGGCGCGGTGGATCAGGCTGAACTGGCCGCCGCCTTGGCGGATGGCTTGCTTCCAGCGGCCAACTGACGCCTTTGGTGCGGCTACCGCCCCAGGGGCCGGACCAGAGGTTGCAAAGGGGGTCTCCCCACCCCCTTTGCAGTTATATCCGGGCTGCCAGCCGGGCACCCTGATCAATGGCACGCTTGGCATCAAGCTCGGCTGCCACATCGGCCCCGCCAATCACATGATGCGCGATCCCCGCCGCCGTCAGCGCATCAGACAGCGCGCGTTCGGGCAGCTGACCTGCACACATCACCACCGTATCCACGGCCAGCAGTTGCGGATTTTCGCGCCCGGCACCCGCGCTAAGCACGATCCCCTGATCGGTGATCGCCTCGTAATTCACCCCGCCGCGCATCTGCACCTGCTTGGCCGCAAGCGCCGCCCGGTGAATCCAGCCCGTGGTCTTGCCCAAACCCTTGCCCGGCTTGCCGTCCTTGCGCTGCAACAGATGCACTTCGCGTGCCGGGGCCACGGGTGCGGCCTCCACCAGCCCGCCGCGCACCACTGCCGGGTCTGAAACACCCCATTCACGCCGCCATGCAT
Organism: Rhodobacterales bacterium; assembly: GCA_043751715.1. Classification (GTDB taxonomy): domain Bacteria; phylum Pseudomonadota; class Alphaproteobacteria; order Rhodobacterales; family Rhodobacteraceae; genus JAAFHS01. Next base: position 5,878 of record JAYUZO010000296.1, read on the forward strand.
CCGCGTGCAAGGTGGCGCTTTCACCTGCCTGCACCAGAAATTCGGCCACATCAAAGCCAATGCCACCCGCCCCCACAATCGCCACGCGCGCACCGACCGGCGCACCTTTCAGCACATCAGCATAGCTGACAGCACGTTCCTGCCCCGCAATGCCCGGATCGCGCGGCCGCACACCTGTGGCCACCACCACATCATCAAAACCTTGCAGATCGGCCAAGCTGGCCGCCTGCCCCAGCCGCACATCCACACCCGCGCGCGTCAAGGACGCTGCAAACCACTCTACCAGCCCGTGAAATTCCTCCTTGCCCGGCACCTGCCGCGCAAGGTTCAACTGCCCACCCACCTGCGTATCGCGTTCGAACAGCACCACCTGATGCCCCCGGTCCGCTGCCACGATTGCGCACATCATGCCCGCAGCCCCTGCCCCCACCACGGCCACGCGCCGAGGCTGAACCACTGGCGCATACACCAGTTCCGTCTCATGGCAGGCACGCGGGTTGACAAGGCAACTGGTCAGCTTGCCACTGAACGTATGGTCCAGACAGGCCTGATTACACGCAATACATGGCGCAATATCGCGCGCGCGCCCCGCCGCCGCCTTGGCCACAAAATCCGCATCAGCAAGAAAGGGCCGCGCCATGCTGACCATATCGGCCATGCCCTGCGCAAGAACACTTTCCCCCACCTCTGGCGTGTTGATCCGGTTTGATGCGATCACCGGAATGCCCACCTCGGGGCGCAACTTGCCCGTCAGATGTGCAAAGGCCGCCCTTGGCACTGATGTTGCAATCGTGGGAATGCGCGCCTCGTGCCAGCCAATACCACTGTTCAAAATGCTTGCCCCCGCTGCCTCGATCGCACGGGCCAGCAGCACCACCTCATCCCAGGTTGACCCGCCTTCCACCAGATCAATCAGGCTGATCCGGTAAATCACAATGAAATCTGCCCCCACCGCCGCGCGTACGCGTGCCACCACCTCGACCGGCAGGCGCATACGGTTTTCGTAAGATCCGCCCCAGTCATCATCCCGCTGGTTGGTGCGCGCCACAAGGAACTGGTTCAGGAAATACCCCTCGCTCCCCATAATCTCCACGCCGTCATAACCCGCCTCGCGCGCCCGCACCGCCGCTGTCACGATATCCGCGATCTGCTTTTCAATGCCCGCCGCATCCAGCGCTGTGGGCGCAAAGGGCGAGATCGGCGATTTGATCGCACTCGGCGCCACGCACCCCGCACCGTAAGCATAACGCCCCGCATGCAGGATCTGCATGGCTATCCGCCCGCCCGCGTCATGCACAGCCTGCGTCACGCGGGCATGGTTGGCAATATCAGCAGGCGTAAACAGCCCCGCCGCCCCC
>JAYUZO010000297.1:0-8160 GCA_043751715.1 Rhodobacterales bacterium
GTGCAATGCCTGATCAAATCCGGCGGCCTTGTGGATTGCTACGATGACCCCGAAGGCATCATCGCCACAGTTGATGCCACACGGCCAGACAATGCCGGATGGATGCTGTGGGCACCGATCCCCTTCAGCTATAACACCATCAATGATCTGGAAGGCCCCGCCCCATCAGCCCCCGATGCCACGCATTGGTTTGGCACCGATGATACATCCCGCGATGTCGCGGCCCGCATCATCTATGGCTTCCGCCTGTCCGTCAGCTTTGCCCTGATCGTCACAGCACTCACCTCCGTCATCGGCATCGCCGCCGGTGCCGTGCAGGGCTATTTCGGCGGGTTGGTCGACCTGATCTTTCAACGCATCATTGAAATCTGGTCATCCACACCCACGCTTTACGTCATCATCATTGTCGCCGCCCTGTTCCAGATGAACTTCTGGCTGCTGGTCGGCCTGATGGTGCTGTTCGGCTGGACCGGCCTAGTGGGTGTGGTGCGTGCCGAATTCCTGCGCGCCCGCAACTTTGAATATGTCCGCGCCGCCAAGGCGCTTGGCGTGTCTGACGCCCGTATCATGGTGCGCCACGTGCTGCCCAACGCCCTTGTCGCCACGCTGACCATGCTGCCCTTTGTCATCACCGGGTCCATCGGTACGCTGGCGGGGTTGGATTATCTGGGCTTTGGCCTGCCCTCATCTTCGCCCTCACTGGGTGAACTTGCGCTGCAGGCCAAGCAGAACCTGCAGGCCCCGTGGTTGGCCTATGCCGCGTTCTTTACCTATGCGATCATGCTGTCGCTGCTGGTGTTTGTCTTTGAAGGCGTGCGTGATGCCTTTGATCCGCGAAAGACCTTTCGATGACTGTGTTGGATGTTCGCGACCTGAAGATCAGCTTTCAGCAGGATGGCCGGTTGATAGAGGCGGTCAAAGGTGTGTCATTCACCGTGGCCAAAGGCGAAACCGTGGCATTGGTCGGCGAAAGCGGATCGGGCAAATCGGTAACCGCCCTGTCAACCGTGCGTTTGCTGGGTGATAATGCCACGGTTACCGGTACCGTGCGTTACAACGGGCAAGACCTGACCAAGGCCGCCGAAACTGCGCTGCAAAAGGTGCGCGGCAATGACATCAGTTTCATCTTTCAGGAACCGATGACCAGCCTGAACCCCCTGCACACCATCGAACGCCAGCTGGGTGAAAGCCTTGCCTTGCATCAGGGCCTTGTCGGCCCCGCCGCAAAGCCCCGCATCATTGATCTGTTGCAAAAGGTTGGTATCCGTGAGGCTGAAAGCCGCCTGTCGGCCTATCCGCACCAGCTGTCCGGCGGTCAGCGCCAGCGCGTGATGATCGCCATGGCCCTGGCCAACGGCCCCGAACTGCTGATCGCAGATGAACCGACCACGGCACTTGATGTAACGATCCAGGCGCAGATCCTAGACCTGCTGGCTGATCTCAAGCGCAGCGAAGGCCTGAGCCTGTTGTTCATCACGCATGATCTTGGCATCGTGCGCCGCATCGCTGACCGGGTCTGCGTCATGCAGCACGGCCTGATCGTGGAACAGGGCCGCACCGCCGAGATTTTTGCCAACCCGCAGCATCCCTACACGCAAAAGCTGCTGTCGGCGCATTCAACGGGCGTGCCGGACCCCGTGCCGGACACCGCCCCCGAAATCGTATCCACCGATGCGTTGCGCGTGTGGTTTCCCATTACGGCGGGCCTGATGCGCAGCACTGTGGGGCACGTCAAGGCGGTGAATGCGGCCACATTGCGGGTGCGGGCGGGTGAAACCGTGGGTATCGTGGGTGAAAGCGGGTCGGGCAAAACCACGCTGGCCAATGCCATTTTGCGCCTTGTGCCATCAACGGGGCGCATCACCGTGTTGGGGCGTGACATCCAGTCCATCGCCGGCAATCGCCTGCAGGGGCTGCGCCGCGACATGCAGGTGGTGTTCCAGGACCCTTACGGCAGCCTGTCACCGCGCATGACCGTGCAGGAAATCATTGCCGAAGGGCTGGGCGTGCATGGCCTGCCTGCGGGCCGGAATGCCCATGAAATGGTGGCCGCGATGATGGAGGAGGTGGGCCTTGATCCCACCACCATGGCCCGCTACCCGCATGAATTTTCCGGCGGCCAGCGCCAGCGCATTGCCATTGCGCGAGCGATGATCCTGGAACCCAAACTCGTGGTGCTGGATGAACCGACATCGGCGCTGGATATGACCGTGCAGGTGCAGATCGTTGATCTGCTGCGGGGTCTGCAGGCCAAAAAGGGGCTGGCCTATATCTTTATCAGCCACGATCTGCGGGTGATCCGCGCGCTGTCACACCGGGTGATGGTCATGCGCAACGGCGATGTGGTTGAGGAAGGCCCGGCAGATGACGTGTTCGCCAACCCGCAAAGCGATTATACCCGCGCGCTGATGACGGCGGCCTTTGGGGATGGTTTGTGAAAATCCTGTTCGTGCACCAGAACTACCCGGGCCAGTTTCTGTATCTGGGTCCGGCCATGGCGCACAAAGGGCATGATTGCCTTGCACTGACCGACAGCGCCAATACCCGCCCATCGGTTATTCCGGTGGTGAAATACACCCATAGACCGGAAAAGGTTGATCCCGCCCAATGCCGCCTTGGGCGCAATTACACCACCATGTCGGATCGCGCGGTTACGGTGGCGCGCGCGGCCATCCAGATGCGCGATGTGCAGGGCTATGAACCCGACGTGATCTTTGGCCATTCCGGTTGGGGTGAAACGTTGTTTCTGAAAGAGGTCTGGCCGCGCGCCAAGCTGATTGTCTACGCGGAATTCTATTACAGGGGCCTGGGCGCGGATGTGGGCTTTGACCGCGAATTTCACCAGACCAGCTTTGATCAGGTGATGATCGCACAGGGCCGCACCACGCATCTGGGCCAGGCGCTGCTGCATGCCGACAGCGGGGTGGCCCCCACGGCATGGCAGGCAAGCACGTTTCCCCCCGCCCTGCGCCAGATGGTGACAGTGGCGTTTGACGGGGTGAACACGGAAATGGTCAAGCCCGATCCTGCGGCCAGCCTGACGCTGCCGGGCGGCCAGACACTGCGCGCGGGCGATGAGGTGCTGACCTTCGTAAACCGCAATCTGGAACCCTACCGCGGCTATCACATCTTCATGCGCGCGCTGCCGGCCATTCTTGCGGCACGTCCGCAGGCGCAGGTGGTGATCGTGGGGGGGGACGGGGTCAGCTATGGCAATGCGCCAAAGGGCGGCACAGGCTGGAAAGATGTATTTCTGGATGAGGTGCGGGGCCAGCTGGACCTGAGCCGCGTGCATTTTCTGGGCCGCGTGCCCTATGCGGATTTTGTGTCACTGATGCAGATTGCACGGGTGCATGCGTATCTGACCTATCCGTTCGTGCTGTCATGGTCGATGGTTGAGGCGATGGCAGCGGGGGCTGTGGTGGTCGCATCGCGCACAGCGCCGGTGGCCGAGATGATCACGCATGGCGAAACGGGCTTGCTGGTCGATTTCTTTGATGTGGCGGCATGGTCTGCGACGTTGATTGATGCACTGGCCAACCCGGCAAAGCACGCACATCTGGGTGTGGCAGCACGGGCGCATGTGGTGGCAAACTATGATCTGCTGTCGGTGTGCCTGCCCCGGCTGATGGCCCATGTCGAAGGGTTCGGGCCGATGGATGATCCGCTGATCGGCGCGTCGGCCTAGCTCGACTTTCAGGTGAACACAGGTTCCGACTGGTAGATCATAAGGCACCGCTCAGAACATGCGAAAGCGCCTATGGCGCACAGCCCTGGGCCCCCGGACGCTGGCGCAGCTATCCCCGCCGCCCCGGTGTGACCGCCAGGGCCGCCCGCACGATCCCCGCCGTATCAATACCGAAATGGCCATACAGATCGGCAATCGTGCCGGTCTGCCCGAAATGCTCCACCCCAAGTGACCGCAGCCGGTGCCCCCGCACCGCCCCCAGCCAGGCCAGCGTTGCCGGATGCCCGTCAATCACCGTGACAATGCCCGCATCGCGCGGCACTGCCGCCAGCAACCGCTCCACATGGCTTTGCGCACCCGTTATCCCCGCCTCACGCGCACGTTCGGCTGCGGTCCAGCCTGCATTCAGCCGGTCCGCCGATGTGATGGCCAGCAGCCCCACATCACGCCGCAAGCCCGCCAACCGCGCCACCGCTGCCACCGCCTCGGGGGCCACCGCCCCCTGATAGACCACCACCACCTCGGCATTCGGGCCGGGCTTGCGCATCCAATAGCCGCCGTTGACCACATCATCCGCCAGACCCGCATCCATATCGCGCAAGGGCTGTTCCTGTGGCCGCGTCGACAGGCGCAGATAGGCCGACCCGCCCGTCGCATCGCGCAGCCATGTCATCGGATCGGGCGCAGCATCACCATCGCGTTGCATGTAATCAAAGGCCCAGCGCAGGATCACCGCCAGTTCATCCACAAAGGCCGGTTCAAACGCCGCCAGCCCATCCTGCGCCATGCCCACCAAGGGCGTGCCGATGGACTGGTGCGCGCCACCTTCGGGGGCCAGCGTCACGCCCGACGGTGTGGCCACCAGCAAAAACCGCGCATCCTGATAGCAGGCGTGGTTCAACTGATCGAGGCCGCGGTAGATGAACGGATCATAAACCGTGCCAATCGGCAAAAGCCTGCGCCCGGTCATGGAATGCGACAGGCCAAGGGCCGCGAGCATCAAAAACAGGTTCGATTCCGCGATGCCCAGCTCCAGATGCTGGCCCTCGGGCGAAAATGCCCAGTTGAACGTGGATGGAATGCGTTCGGCCCGGAACAGATCAGCCACCGCCCCCTTGGCAAACAGCCCCCGGCGGTTGACCCATGGCCCAAGGTTGGTTGATACCGTCACATCCGGTGATGTGGTCACAATGGCGCGGGCAAAATCGCTGTCAGTGCGCGCGATTTCATTCAGGATCAGGCCAAAGCCCATTTGCGTGGACAACGGTTTGTCCCGCCCCGCCACCACCGGCAACGCATCGGGCACCGCCACCACGGGTGCCACCTTGCGCCGCCCCGGTGCCAGCGCCGGGGCCTGCGCCACCACCGCCTGTGCCGCCCGGTTGTCATCCGGCCAACCCGCCCATTCCTGCCCTGTGGCAATGCCCATCCGGCCCCGCAGCACATCCATCTGTGCAGGCGTCATCAGCCCTGCGTGGTTGTCCTTGTGCCCTGCAAGCGGCAGCCCCTGCCCCTTGTTGGTATAGCACAAAAACACCGTGGGCCGGTCATGGCTGCGCGCCGCATCAAAGGCGGCTGTCAGCACCGGCAGATCATGCCCACCCAGATTGCCCATCAGTTCGGCCAACGCATCATCACTGCGCCGGTCCAGCAGCGCCGACACATCACCCTGATCGCCCAGATCCGCCATCAGACGCGCCCGCCATGCGGCCCCGCCCTGAAACGTCAGCGCCGCATAGGCCGCGTTCGGGCAACCCTCGATCCAGCCCCGCAGCGCCTCACCCCCCGGTTCTGCAAAGGCCGCCGTTTGCAGCGTGCCATGGCGCAGCACCACCACATCCCAGCCAAAGCCCGCAAACATCGCTTGAAACCGTGACCACAGCCCTTCGCGCACCATGGCGTCAAGGCTTTGGCGGTTGTAATCCACCACCCACCACAGGTTGCGCACATCGTGCTTCCACCCCTCCAGCAGCGCCTCATAGATGTTGCCCTCATCCATTTCGGCATCGCCCACCAGGGCCACCATCCGCCCCGGTATGGTGCCCGCATCCCGTGCCGCCACATAATCCTGCACCAGCGATGCAAACAGCGTCTGCGCCACACCCAGACCCACCGACCCGGTGGAAAAATCGACAAAGGCCCCATCCTTGGTCCGGCTGGGGTAGCTTTGCGCCCCGCCAAAACCCCGGTAATTTTGCAGCTTTTCCAAGGTCTGGTTGCCCGCCAGATATTGCATCGCATGCAGCACCGGCCCCGCATGCGGTTTCACCGCCACCCGGTCTTCCGCCCGCAAGGCATGAAAATACAGCGCCGTCATGATCGTCACCATCGACGCCGACGATGCCTGATGCCCGCCCACCTTCACATCGCCATCACCGGCCGGGCGCAGATGGTTTGCATTGTGGATCATCCATGCCGAAAGCCACAGCAGGCGGTCAGCAATCGCGGTCAGTTCAGCAATGGGCGCGGGCATGGCGGCTCCTTGGCAAGTCACGCGCCAATCTAGGCCTGCCCGCGTGGCGGATGTGATCAATCTTGCCACGCCGTTCGCCAATTGTTAGCGTGATCCACCACAGTAGGGGGGTTTCATGGCCGTTTCAACTACGATTGATGATATCGACCGCGCCATCCTGCGTGAATTGCAGAATGATGGCCGCCTGACCATCGCCGATCTCGCCCCGCGCATTGGCCTGTCACCCTCCCCCTGCGCGCGCCGTGTGCGCATGCTGGAGGAACGCGGGATCATCCGGGGCTATGCCGCCCTGCTGGATGAAGAGGCGCTTGGCTTTGGCGTGTCGGTGTTCGTGTCGGTCAAACTCGACCGGCAGGTCGATGACGCGCTGCGCCACTTTGAGGCGCGGGTGAAGGCGTTTCCCGAAGTGGTGGATTGCTGGCTGATGACCGGCAACCGTGACTATCTGATCCGCATCGCGGTGTCAGGTCTTGCCGCCTATGAGGCATTTCTGACTATGCGCCTGAACCGGATCGAGGGGATCGCGTCGATTGAAAGCAGTATCCCCTTGCGGCGGGTCAAGGGCGGTGCGGCGCGGCGGGCATAGGCGGCGCGTCAGTCCCCAAACATGTCCGTCTGCTGCACCTTTGGTGGCGCAATCCCCAGATGCGCCCAGGCCTTGGCCGCCAGCATCCGCCCGCGTGGCGTGCGCTGAATCAGGCCCTGCTGCAACAGGTATGGCTCGATCACCTCTTCAATTGCATCGCGCGCCTCGCTCAGCGCCGCTGACAGCGTTTCCACCCCCACCGGCCCACCGGCATAATTCTCTGCAATCAAGGTCAGATAGCGCCGGTCGGCCCCATCAAGGCCCAGATGATCCACCCCCAGCCGCGTCAGCGCCCGGTCCGCCAGTGCGCGGCTAACCTTCCCGCCTTCCTCTACCAGCGCAAAATCCACCACCCGCCGCAACAACCGCCCCGCAATCCTTGGCGTCCCCCGCGCACGCCGCGCAATCTCGCGGCAGCCCCCCTCATCCGCCTGCACGCCCAGCAGACGTGCACCACGTGACACGATCAGGAACAACTCATCCTCGGTGTAAAACTGCAACCGCGTCGGAATGCCGAACCGGTCCCGCAGCGGCGTCGTCAGCAGGCCCAGCCGCGTCGTCGCCCCCACCAGCGTAAAGGGCTGCAGATCAATCCGCACCGTGCGCGCCGCCGGCCCCTCGCCGATCACCAGATCCAGCGCGAAATCCTCCAGCGCCGGATACAGCACCTCTTCCACCACCGGGCTAAGCCGGTGAATTTCATCAATGAACAGCACATCGCGCGCTTCCAGATTGGTCAGGATCGCCGCCAGATCACCCGGCTTGGCCAGCACCGGCCCGCTTGTCATCCGAAACCCCACGCCCAACTCCCGCGCCATGATCTGCGCCAGCGTTGTCTTGCCCAACCCCGGTGGCCCATGAAACAGCGTATGGTCCATCGCCGCCCCACGCATCTTTGCGCTCTCAATGAACACCCGCAGGTTCGCCCGCGCCTCTGCCTGCCCCACAAACTCCTCAAGGCTTTGCGGCCGCAAGGCCCGGTCATGGTCGCCCGGCTGGGCATCAGGGCGCAGGGTGGGGTCAGGCGTCATTTCGGCGCCAGCATCTTCAGCGCCGCGCGGATCAGCGTGCCCGTATCCGCCCCCGGATTGCCCGCTGCCACCGTGGCCACCGCACCTGCTGCATCCACCGGGCTGTAGCCCAGATTGGCCAAAGCTGACAATGCATCCGCCGTATAGGTGGGTGCCGGGGCCGCCACGCGCGCGACCGTGCGCACGGGTTCAATCACCACATCATCCGCATCCGCCACCGCCGCAGGCCCCGCCTGCACCATCATCAGCGCCGGTGCCTTGGCCTTCAATTCCAATATCACCCGCTGCGCCAGCTTTGGCCCCACGCCCTGCGCCGCCTGTATCGCCCGCGCATCGCCCATCGCAATTGCCCGCGCCACACCATCGCTGCCCAAAGCCGACG
>JAYUZO010000298.1:0-4527 GCA_043751715.1 Rhodobacterales bacterium
GCCGCTGGCCTGACCGGCCTGACCCGCGTGTTCAGTTTCCTTGGCCTTGGCCTGTCGCTGGCCGGTCTTGCCTGGCTGAACCGCTGGGCGGAACAGGCCACGGCAAAGGACACCTAGCCCCGCTTGCCGCGCCGCCATGGCGCGTCTATAACGCCGCCCATGTGGACACGCACGATCATACGAATTAGCGGCCCGGCGCTTTGATCCCCAAAGCAGCCGGGACCCTTCCCACGTCAATTTCCCGAAGGAACCGCTTGAATGTCTGCTGACACACCCGACTACCGCGATACTGTTTTCCTGCCCGAAACCGATTTCCCCATGCGCGCAGGCCTGCCGCAGCGCGAACCCGCATGGCTGGAACGCTGGGCCAAAATCGGCGTCTATGACCGCCTGCGCGAAAAAGCCCAAAAGCAGGATGGGGGGCGCACGCCCTTTGTGCTGCACGACGGCCCGCCCTATGCCAACGGCCATCTGCACATCGGCCATGCCCTGAACAAAGTGCTCAAGGATATGGTCGTACGTTCGCAGCAGATGATGGGCCGCGATGCCCGCTATGTGCCGGGGTGGGATTGCCACGGCCTGCCGATTGAATGGAAGATTGAAGAGCAATACCGCGCAAAGGGTCTGAACAAGGATGACGTGGATACCGTCGCCTTTCGTCAGGAATGCCGCAAATTCGCCGAAGGCTGGATCGACATCCAGCGCGAAGAATTCAAGCGTCTTGGCGTGACGGGCAACTGGGCCAACCCCTACCTGACGATGGATTACCATGCCGAGGCGGTGATCGCGGGCGAATTCATGCAGTTCCTGATGAACGGCAGCCTCTATCAGGGGTCAAAGCCCGTGATGTGGTCACCGGTGGAGAAAACTGCCTTGGCCGAGGCAGAGGTGGAGTATCACGACTACACCAGCCATCAGGTCTGGGTGCGGTTTCGGTTTAAGGGAGTCGGCCAAACCTTTCTGATCGGAGATTCCGGTTCCGATCCAAAGGAACATCGTGATGCCCTTGGCAAAGCATCAGTTGTCATATGGACGACGACACCTTGGACTATACCGCAGAACCGAGCAGTCGCATTCAACTCCGAGATGGCCTATGGGCTTTATCGAGTCGCAGAAGTCGGTGAGGGCAGCGCCGCAGTTGTTGGCGAATATATAATTGTGGCATGCAATCGCGCTTCAGAAGTCTTTGAGAAAGCCAAATGTACTGCTTCGATGCTTTGCAATGTTTCCGGGTTTGGCAAAGCTGTCCTCGCCCACCCCTACCATGGCATCAAAGATGCTGATGGCAAAAAGGTTACAGAATGGGACTATGACGTCCCCATGCTCCACGGTGACCATGTAACCGATGAAGCGGGCACGGGTTTTGTCCATACCGCCCCCAGCCACGGCGATGATGACTATCAGATGGGCCTGAAATTCGGCCTGCCGATGACCTATAATGTCGAACCTGATGGCAGCTACCGCGCTGATTTGCCCCTGTTTGCAGGCCAGCACATCATCACCCCCGATGGGAAAGAAGGCCCCGCCAACGTCAGCAATATCAAGGCTTTGGCCGGTGCAGGCGCGCTGTTCGCCAAGGCAAAGCTCAAACACAGCTACCCGCATTCATGGCGCTCCAAGGCCCCCGTGATCTATCGCAATACCCCCCAGTGGTTTGTCGCCATTGACAAGCCTTTGGCCGATGGCATGGGCCAGCATGGCGATACCATCCGCCAACGCGCGCTGAATTCCATCAACGAACTGGTCACCTGGACCCCACCAACAGGCCGCAACCGCCTGCATTCGATGGTGGCCGGCCGCCCCGACTGGGTGCTGTCGCGCCAACGCGCATGGGGTGTGCCGCTGACCTGTTTTGTCAAAATCGGCACGCGCCCGACCGACGCCGATTTCCTGCTGCGCAATACAGATGTGAACGCCCGTATCCTTGCGGCGTTTGAGGCAGACGGGGCCGATGTCTGGTATGTGCCCGGCTACAAGGAAAAGATGTTGGATGGCATCGTGGACGCAGGCAATTATGAACAAGTGTTCGATGTGCTGGATGTCTGGTTTGACTCAGGTTCAACCCACGCCTTCGTCCTGCGCGACCGCCCCGATGGCGCGCCCAATGGCATTGCTGACCTCTACCTTGAAGGCACCGATCAGCACCGCGGCTGGTTCCATTCCAGCCTGTTGCAGGCATCCGGCACCAAGGGCCGCGCGCCCTACAAGGGTGTGCTGACGCATGGGTTTACCTTGGATGAAAAGGGCATGAAAATGTCCAAATCCGTGGGAAATACCACTGCCCCACAAGAGGTTATCGACGAATACGGTGCCGATATCCTGCGTCTGTGGGTCGCCCAATCGGACTACACGATTGATTTGCGCATCGGCAAGGAAATCCTGAAAGGTGCGGCCGACAGCTATCGCCGCCTGCGCAACACCCTGCGCTTCATGTTGGGCAACCTGTCGGGCTTTACCGATGCCGAAAAGGTCGCGCCAGCGGATATGCCTGAACTGGAACGCTGGGTGCTGCACCGCCTTGCCGAACTGGATTCCGAAGTGCGCACCGGCTATGCTAAGTACGATTTCCAAGGCGTTTTCCAACGCCTGTTCACATTTGCCACCACCGACCTGTCCGCGCTTTACTTCGACATCCGCAAAGACAGTCTGTATTGCGACGCCCCCAGCAGTACGCGCCGCCGCGCCTGCCGCACGGTGCTTGACCTTGTGTTCCACCGCCTCACCACATGGCTCGCCCCCATCCTCGTCTTCACCGCCGAGGATGTGTGGCTGTCCCGCTTCCCGGATGATCAGGGCTCCATCCACCTGCACGACTTCCCCGAAACGCCCACCACATGGCTTGACCCCAGCCTTGCCGCAAAGTGGGAAACCATCCGCGCCACCCGTCGCGTGGTGACGGGAGCGTTGGAGGTGCAGCGCACCGCCAAGGTGATCGGTGCCAGCCTCGAGGCCGCCCCACAGGTGTTCGTCACCCCCGCCATGCAGGCCCTGCTGGGGGCGGATTTTGCCGATCTGTGCATCACATCGGGCATCACCACAACCACAAGTCCAGCGCCAGAACAGTCCTTCACATTGACCGATGTGCCTGATGTCGCCGTGTTGTTCCACCCCGCACCGGGCCACAAATGCGAACGCTGCTGGCGCGTGCTGCCCGATGTCGGCACCCACAAACACCCCGGCACCTGTCAGCGCTGCAATGATGCCCTTGGCTAGCCATGCAATCAGGGTCAGACTGGCATCATGCCCAGCCTGACCCTGCTCAGCCCCTTTGGCCCCCTCACCCTCACCGAGGCGAACGGCATCCTCACCACGCTCGACTGGCGCGCGGGCCATGATGACCCCTCTCCCCTGCTTCACGAAACAGCCACCCAGCTCGCCCAATACTTCGGCCGTACCCGCCAGACCTTTGATCTGCCCTTCGCCCTTGGCCACGGCCTGCAATCACAGGTGCGCCGCGCAATGCGCGCCATCCCCTACGGTGAAACCCGCACCTACGGCGATCTGGCCCGCGACCTGCACACCAACCCGCAGGCCATCGGGCAGGCCTGCGGCGCCAACCCCCTGCCCATCCTGATCCCCTGCCACCGCGTGCTTGGTGCCACCGGTTTGGGTGGATTTTCTGCCATTGGCGGCGTTGAAACCAAGGTTGCCCTGTTGCGCCTTGAAGGGGCCGCATCACTGCTGATCTGACCCGCCCCCACTGCAAAAGCCCCCGTTGCAAAGCCCTGCATAACCCCCTAGCCATGCAGCATGACCCTGACCGTGTTCCTTGCCGTCCTTGCCGCCGCCTTTCTGCATGCCGCATGGAACGCGCTGATCAAAACCGGCGCATCAAAACAATCCGCCATGCTGATCCTGTCGTTTGGCCATGCCATCTGCGGGGCCGGCGTTGCCCTTTGGAAAGGCCCCCTGCCCGCTGATGCACTGCCCTGGCTGTTCGCATCTGGCCTCATTCACATGTGCTATCAGTTGTTCCTGTCCTATGCCTATGACCACGGCGATCTCAGCCGTGTTTACCCCATTGCCCGTGGCGCCGCCCCGATGCTGGTCCTGGTCATCAGCGCTGCGTTCCTGTCCGACCGCATGGCAGTGATGGAGCTGACCGGCGTGCTGATCCTTGGCCTTGGCATCCTGTTGATGGCGCGCGGCGTGTTCACATCGGGCGAAAGCCGCCGCATGCTGCCCTTTGCCATAGGGTCCGCCGTGGCCACCGCCGGCTATTCCATCACCGACGGCATGGGTGCGCGCGCTGCAGGCGATGCCGTGCAATATGTGGGTTGGCTGATGATGCTGTCGACCGTGTTCTACGCCCCCGCTGCCTTGGCGCTCAACGGCCGCAGCCTGCTGATTGCCCCACCGCGCGCGTGGAGCATGGGCCTGATTGCCGCCTGCGCATCATTTGGGGCCTACGCGATTGCCGTCTGGGCCATGACACAGGCCCCCATCGCATTGGTCGCCGCCTTGCGTGAAACATCCATCCTGTTTGCCGTGCTGATCGGCTGGCTGGCCTTTGGCGAAAAGATGGGG
>JAYUZO010000299.1:0-10897 GCA_043751715.1 Rhodobacterales bacterium
CTGGGGGTCGAAGACAGCTCTGCACACCGTCTGGAACAGGCAGCGCGGCTGGAGGTGGCGTTGATTGGCCTGCTCCAATCGGCATCGCCTGATGCAGACAGCGCGGGGGTGCAACCGGTGCATCTGACCGAAACCTGTCAGGCTCTGCGCGATCAGGGCTTTGCGCAGGTGCGGCCTGATGTGGTTGAGGCGGTGTTGCGCGGTATCGCGCAGGATGGGCGCGATCAGGATGGCGGGCAGGGCAATCTGACCCTGCGCAAGCCCAGCCGCAACACGCTGTTTGTGCGTCTGGTGCGGTCATGGCGGGTGCTGGAACGCACCGCCGAATTGCGCAGGCAGGGGGCGCAGGTGCTGCTGGCCCATCTGGCAGGCAAGGCGGCCAAGGGCACGCGTGGCAAGGATGTTCCGGTGGAAACCACCATGGGCGCACTGCTGGGTGCCCTAGGCGGTGATGCGCTGCTGCGGGCCGATATCCGGGATATGACGCGCCTGTTGGACCGCGCGCTGATGTGGCTGCATGTAGGGCAGGTTGTCGCACTGGGCCGGGGTCTGGTGGTGTTCCGCCCGGCCATGCGGTTGGCGTTGAACCCCAAAGGTGGGGCGTTCACGGCGCAGCATTTTCTGCCGCTGGACGAACACTATGCCGAACAGACCACCCAGACCCATGTCATGGCAGCCTACGCGGAACAGGGGCTAAAGGCGCAAAGCAGCGCCACCGCTTTGGCCGATGATTACTTTGTGCAGGACAAGGCCACCTTTCTGCGCAAATGGCTGCCGGGGCGCAGCATGGAAATCCGCAGGCAAACCACGGGCGCGTCCTGGGCGGGAATCGTGGATGTGCTTGATAATCCGGTGCAGCAGGGCCTGGTGCGCGATGACCGCGATCAGACCAATGTGCTGGTGCTGGCAGGGCCGGGGTCCGGCAAGACGCGGGTGCTGGTGCACCGGATTGCCTATCTGATCCGCGTGCGGCGCGAAGACCCGCGCGGCATTCTGGTGCTGACCTATAACCGCCACGCCGCAGCCGAAGTGCGCGAACGTCTGCGCCTGCTGATCGGTGAGGATGCCGCGCGGGTGACGGTATCCACCTGCCATGCCATGGCGATGCGGCTGGTCGGGGCAAGTTTTGCAGATGGCAGCGATACGCCGCATGATTTTGACAGGATCGTGTCGCAGGCGGCCACGCTGCTGCGCGGAGATGGGCTGGACCGTGCCGAAGCTGACGCGCTGCGCGATACGCTGATGCAGGGCTTCCGCTGGCTGCTGGTGGATGAATATCAGGACATCGGCCCCGAAGAATACGCGCTGATTGCAGCGGTGGCGGGGCGGTCACTTGATGATCCTGACCTGCGCATCAGCCTGTTTGCGGTGGGCGATGATGACCAGAACATCTATGCCTTTGCCGGTGCATCGGTTGAATTCATCCGGCGGTTCGAAGCGGATTATCACGCAAAGCCGGTCTGGCTGACCGATAACTACCGCTCATCAGCGCATATCGTTGCGGCGGCGAATGCGGTCATAGCGCCAGCCGCCGCGCGCATGAAGGCCGGGCATGACATCACGGTCAACCGCGCGCGGGCCAAGGATGTGCCGGGCGGCGTGATGGCGGTGATCGATCCGGTGGCGCAGGGGCGGGTGTGCCTGCTGCACAGCACTGGGGGTGATGCCGCCCAAGGGGTGGCGGCGCTGAATGAACTGCTGCGGTTGCAACTGCTTGATCCCGACTGGACGTGGAAACGCTGTGCTATCATCGCGCGCGACTGGCGCCGGCTGGAACCGCTGCGCGCCTATGCCGAAGCCATGGGCGTGCCCGTTGACCTTGCGAATGAAACGCTGCCCAGCCTGTGGCGCATGCGTGAAATGCGGGTGTTTATCGGCATGGTCAAGGCTGACCCTGCGCGCCTTCTGACCATTGCTGATCTGGTCAACATGCTCAACACCCAGGCGCAAAACCGTTGGGTCAATCTGATTGGCGAAGGTATCGGTCTGCTGGCCCGCGAACTGGTGGAAAAGACAGCACCCGTGCCCGACATCGTGCAATGGTTTGGCGAATGGGCGCATGAGGCGCGTGGCGAACAGCAGGGGCTTTTGCTGTTGACCGCACACCGCGCCAAAGGGCTGGAGTTTGACCATGTGGTCATTCTGGATGGCGGCTGGGACCGGGTCTCGCGCTGCGAAGATGCCGATGCGTCGCGCCGTCTGTTCTATGTGGCGATGACACGCGCCCGCCAAAGCCTGACCGTCATGACCAGTGGCGCGCATGCGTTTGTGCAGGCCGATCAGGCCGCAGTGCTGGCGCGCAGTATCAGTGCTGATCGTACAGCACTGCCCGGCGCGCGGCTGCGCTATGTATCGGCTGACGCGCGGTTGGTGGATTTGTCCTATGCCGGGCGGCTGGTGCAGGGGCACGCGTCGCTTGCGGCCATCGCAGCGGCACAGACCGGCGATGCGGTGCATCTGGTTCAATCGGGCAAACGCTGGCAGATCACCAATGGGGCGGGTGATGTGATAGGCCGCCTGTCAGGTGCGTTCAGCCCACCAGACGGCGCACGTTTTCTGCGCGGTGAGGTGGCCGCAGTGCTGGCGTGGCGCAAGGCAGACGGCGAAGACAGCTATCACCACCTGCTGCGCCGCACAGCATGGGAGGTGGTGCTGCCCGAACTGGTGTTCGAAGGCGGCGCGTAACCTGCCCATCAATCCCCGTCAGGCCCATCAATCCCCGTCAGATGCCGCCTGTGACAGGATTTGCCCTTGGCTGCGCAGCCGCATGACAACCGGCACAATCAGGAACAATGCTGCCAGCGTCAGCAGCCCGCCCGATACCGGCGTTGACACGAGCGATGTCCAGTCGCCCTGCGCAATCGCCAGCGCGCGGCGCAACTGTTGTTCTGCCATCGGCCCCAAAATCAGCCCAACCACAACCGGCGCCACCGGATAGCCATTCAACCGCATGCCATAGCCCATCAGACCAAACAGGATCAGCATACCCAATTCCACCGGTGACGGGTTCACGCCAATGGTGCCCAGCGTCGCAAACAGCAGAATGCCCGCGTACAGCCAATGGCGCGGAAGCGTCAGCAGTTTGATCCACAGCCCGATCAGCGGCAGGTTCAGAACCACCAGCATGACGTTTGCAATCAGCAGGCTTGCAATCAGCCCCCAGACCAGTTCTGCGTTCATCACAAACAAAAGCGGCCCCGGTTGCAGGCCAAATTGCTGAAACCCTGCCAGCATGATGGCCGCCGTCGCCGTCGTGGGCAGGCCCAGCGTCAGCAAGGGAACCAGCGTGCCTGCGGTGGCGGCGTTGTTGGCAGCCTCGGGGCCCGCTACGCCTTCAATCGCGCCATGGCCGAACTCTTCGGGGTGGCGCGACAGTTTCTTTTCCGCCGCATACGACAGGAACGATGCCACATCCGCCCCGCCTGCGGGCATTGACCCGATGGGAAAGCCGATCAGCGTGCCACGCAGCCACGCCTTCCATGACCGTGACCAGTCCTGCTTTGTCATCCTGACGCCGCCCGTCACTTTGTGTATAACATCAGCCGGGCCGTGCTGGCCTGCAATCACCATTGCCTCACCCAGCGCAAACAGCGCCACCGCCAATGTGGTAGTTTCGATCCCGTCCATCATCTGCGGCACACCGAACGTCAGGCGCGCGGCCCCTGTCAGGCTGTCAATCCCGACGCAGGCAAGTGCCAGTCCCACGAACAGCGATGTCAGACCGCGCAGGGCGCTGTCACCAAACGTCGCCGATACGGTGACAAAGGCCAGCATCATCAGCGCGAAATATTCACGCGGGCCAAGCGTCAGCGCCAGTTTCACAACCTGCGGTGCCAGAAATGCCTACAGCAGCGTGGCAATCAGCCCGGCCACAAAACTGCCGATGGCGGCGGTGGCAAGCGCCGGGCCCGCGCGGCCTGACCGGGCCATCTTGTTGCCCTCGATGGCCGTTACGATGGATGCGCTTTCGCCCGGCGTGTTCAGCAGGATCGACGTGGTCGATCCGCCATACATGCCGCCATAATAAATCCCGGCAAACATGATCAGCGATCCCGCCGGATCAAGGCCGTATGTCACCGGCAGCAGCAGTGCCACGGTCGGCGCAGGCCCAATGCCGGGCAACACGCCAATAGCCGTGCCAAGCGTGACGCCGATCATGGCATACATCAGGATCATCGGGTCAAGCGCTGTCTGTAGCCCTTGCAGCAAAAGCGAAAAGCTGTCCATTGCGCATCACCCTCTGAAGATCAGCATTTCAATCGGCCCGCCCGCCCGGTTCAGCTTCAGCAGCCGGTCAAAGATGCCGTAAATGGCCAGGGCTACGCCAATGCCGATCAGCACGGTCAGCCACAGCGGCCGTTTGCCCAAGCCCCGCGCGGTAAAGCCGAACAACAGCCCGGCAGACAGGATAAAACCAATGATGTGCAACAGCACCAGTTGCAGGCCAAGTCCGGCCAGAATCCACAGCACGGGGGCCGGTTCCTGCCGTTCGGGCTGCGGCAGTGTGCCCTGGATGCCCGCAACAGCGGTCAAGGCTGACAGGATCAGCAGGCCGTAGGCTACAATGCGCGGCACATCCGCCGGGCCGACGCCGGCATAGCCGCCGTCCTGTTTCAGTCCCGCCGCATCCCACAACAGCAGCGCAGCAAGGCCCGCAAGCCCCGCAGCGATGATGAACGCCGCCCGGTTGGGGCGGCGTTCAGGGGTTTCCCCCTGGGTCATTGCACCAGACCGATGTCGCGCAGCACCGTTTCGGTGGTGGCGATGTCGATATCCAGCTGGGCCATGAATTCATCGCCCGCCAGATAGGTGTTCGCCCAGCCTTTGGTTTCCAGCATGCTGGTCCACCCGGCTGATCCGTTCAGCGCCGCGATATCGGCCATCACCTTGGCCTTTTGGTCATCCGTCAGGCCCGGAGTCGCCGCAACCATGCGCCAGTTCTGCACCACCACGTCATATCCTGCTTCCTTGATCGTCGGCGCATCAATGCCCGGCAGACGGTCGGCCGAAGAAACTGCGATCAGGCGCATCGTGCCTGCCTTGACCTGTTCGGCAAATTCACCCACCGAAGACACGCCCGCCGTCACCTGATTGCCAAGACTGGCTGCCGTCGCCTCGCCTCCGCCCGAAAAGGCCACGTAGTTGATCTTGGTCGGATCCACGCCCGCCGCCTTGGCCAACAGGCCCACGGTGATATGGCCGGTCCCGCCGGCAGACCCGCAAGCCCAACTGACTGCACCCGGATCAGCCTGCAGTTTTGCCACCAGATCGGCCAGCGTCTGAATGTCTGATGCCGCAGGCACCACAATGGCCTGTGTATCACCCGTCAGGCGCGCAATCGGCGTGACATCCTTCAGCGATACCGGCGATGCGTTGGTCAGGATCGCGCCCACCATCACATAACCACCCACGATCAGCTTGGTCGGATCACCGGCGCTGTCCGCAGCAAACTGCGCCAGACCCACGGTGCCACCCGCACCCGGCACGTTGATCACCTCAACCGATGCGGCAATGCCTTCGGCCTGCATCACCTCTTGCATCGACCGCGCCGTGGCATCCCAGCCCCCGCCGGGGTTGGCCGGGGCCATGATCGTGTAATCCTGCGCAAAGGCCGGAATGGCAAAGGCCACTGCAAAGGCCGCGCCCAGAATGGCGTGTTTCATGATATCTCCTCCCACAGAGAGCGGACGTGCCGCTGGATGTATCGTCAGGCCCCTTGGGCCAGCCGACTGCGGCAATCACAACCACAACAACCTGTCATGAACCTGACATGGCGCAGGCGCGGGCTATTCACCGCCGTCAATGGCCATGTTCCAGCGTGCCAGAACCCGCGCGCGGTTGGCCGGATCAAGATAGGCCAGCAGCCCCGGTGATACCGGCACCGGGCGCAGCGTGGCCTCCAATGCGGGCTGCATGGCCGATGCGCCGATCTTGCCCGCAACCTCCAGGCTGACCGGTGGCAGGCGCAGCCGTTCCGCCAGCAGCGTTTGCCCCGCAGGTGACATCAGGAAATCCAGAAACGCCTCACCCAGATCAGGCGCTTGGGCGGCGCGCGGCACCAGTGCCACCCGGCTGACGATCACCACATAATCGCGCGGGATAGTCAGGCCCAGATCGGGCATCCGCGCCGCCTGATCGTTGGCAAAAGACCGAAGGATGTTATACCCCAGCAGCAGCTTGCCCGCATTCACCGCATCAATCACATCCTGACTGGTGGGAAAGGTCTGCACACCCGCCCGGCCCATCGCATCAACCATCGGCCACAGATCGGCAAAATGCTCCATATCGCGCGACAGGAACAGATAGCCCACCGCTGACCGCGCAATATCATAGGTGCCGATCCGCCCCGCCGGGGCCGTTTCCAGCCATGCCATCAGGCCTGCGCGGGTATCAGGCCGGCCGCTCGGGAATGATGGTTTGTGGTAAATGATGACCGCCGGTTCAAACGTCAGCGCAATCACCATGTTGCGCCAGTTGCCCCAGTCTGGCCAATCCTTGGCGCGGCGCAGGTCAACCGCCCGCGCGTAGCCATCATTGGCCAGCTTGACCGTCAGATCCATGGCCGATGAAAACACCAGATCCGCCGTGGGCTGGCTTGCATCTGCCTCTGCCATGATCCGCGCCGCAATATAACCTGTCAGCAGTTCAACATAGCGCAGGGTCACATCCGGATACCAGCCTTGAAACGCCACGATCAGCGGGCGGGCCAGTGGTTCATCCAACGATGAATACACCACCGTCTGCCGTGCGCCATTTGCTGCGTCAGGCGCAGCAAAGATCACCCCTTCCGCGCGCAAAAGGCCGGCAGTGACCACAGGCCGATGATCAGGATTGCCACGTACCGCATCGCCCAAACCTGCCCCATCACGGCGCAGTTCACAACACGGCGTTTGCCCCCTAGGATCACCCCATGCGCATTCTGCTTGTCGAAGATGATCTGCTCCTTGCCGAAACCCTGACCCAGCTGTTGCATGGGGCGGGATATGCGCTCGATTGCGTGCATGATGGCGTGTCAGCCGAATTGCTGGCGCAAAGCGAACAGTTCGATCTGATGATACTTGATCTGAACCTGCCCGAAAAAGACGGGCTTTCGGTGCTGCGCAGCCTGCGCGCCCGCAAAAACCCCGTGCCCATGTTGATCCTGACCGCGCGCGCGTTGCCTGACCAACGCGTCAGCGGCCTTGATCTGGGCGCTGATGATTACATGGTCAAACCCTTTGACGTAGGCGAGTTTGAGGCCCGCGTGCGGTCGCTGTTGCACCGTCATGCGCGCGTGCGCAGTTCCGTGGTCTGGATCGGTGCGGTCGGGTTTGACATGGCCGCGCGGCCGGCCAGCACACAGGCCGCTGACGTGCTTGATCTGCCCGCGCGCGAACTGGCGTTGCTGGAGTTGTTCTTTCTGCGCGCCGGCCGCGTGGTGGGCAAAGACAGTATCGTGCAATCGCTGACATCGCTGGATGACGGGCTGTCTGACAATGCCATTGAACAATATGTCAGCCGCCTGCGCCGTCGCCTGCAACCGCATGGCCTGAACCTGCGCACGGCGCGGGGCCTGGACTACATGCTGGAAAAACCCGTGCATCATGGCTGACGCCGGGCCACCCGTTGCCATCACATCGCTGCGGCGCAGGCTGCTGCTGTGGCTGATCATGGCCACCATGGTGATCGGCGCACTGGCTTTGATTGATACGCGAACCGAGGCGATCCGCACATCACAACAGGTATCAGACCGGGTGCTGGTCGGGTCTGCCATGGCCATCGCACGGGGTGTCAGCGTAGATGCAACAGGCGGTCTGGCCGTGAACATCCCGTTTTCTGCGCCGGATATGTTCAGATCTACCGCGCAGGATCAGGTGTTCTACCGCATTGACGGGCTGATTGCCGTGGCCGCCTTGGCCGCGTGGGCGGCCACTACGCCGGCGCTGTGCCCACTGAACCGCATGTCAACGCGCATTTCTGCCCGCGCCCCGCAGGAATTGTTGCCTGTGCTGGGCGCCTTGAACGGATTTCTGGCGCGGCCGCAAATGGCCATGTCGGCACTGGCGAATTTCTCCAGCAATGCTAACCACCAAATCCGCACACCGCTGACCGTGGCACGCGTGCAGATTGGCCTTGCGCAAAAGAACGCGGTTGCAGCCCCCGTGGCACAGGCACAGGCACAGGCACAGGCACAGGCGCTGGCACGGGCGGATGCGGCATTGGTGCGCACAGAGCGCGTGCTGGAACAACTGCTGCTGCTGGCGCGGATCGAATCGTCCAGCCTGCGCCCGGAAATGCTGCCCTGTGACGTGGCCGCCATTGCCCGCGCGATTGCCGAGGATGAACTGCCGCGCGCGCTGCAACTGGGGCAGGATCAGGGGTTTGACGGGCCTGCAATGGCCATGGTCGTCAGCGAAGAGGTGCTGCTGGGCGAACTGCTGCGCAATCTGGTCAGCAATGCGCTGCTGCATTGCCCGCTGGGCAGCGCCGTTACCCTGACCGTCCGTGCGGCCGCAGGTATCACAACTGTTATTGTCACCGACACTGGCCCGGCCGTCCCGCAAGCCGTGTTTGACCATCTGCAAAACCGGCTGACTGCACAGGCGGGTGATGGGCAGGTGCGCGCGGGCCAGCATGGCCTTGGCCTGCACATCGTGCGCGAAATTGTGGGTGAGATTGGCGCTTCCGTCACCTTGTCGCGCAACGTGCCCGGCACAGGGTTGCGCATTGCGGTGGCCCTGCCATCGGCGCACTGACACGTTTTCCCATTTACACCCCGCACCGTTCGGGCCTGTTTGTGCATATGACAGGCGAAACCATAAACTTGCTGGCGGAAATTCTGGGGCGCATTGATCTTGGCCGCCTGAACCCCGGCGATGTGATTGATGAACAGGAACTGGTCGACACCTATGCCGTATCCCGCACCCCCGTGCGTGAGGCGCTGCTACAGCTTGAGGCGATGGGCCTGATCCGCCGCCTGCCGCGCAAAGGGGCCGTGGTGTTCCGCCCGACGCTGGAAGAGTTTCTGGCGATCCTTGAAGTGCACGCCAAGCTGGAAGGGCAGGCGGCGAAGCTGGCCGCGCGCAGGCTTTCGGTCAGCGGTGCGGCGCAGCTAAAAACGGTGGTGCAGGCCTGTGAAGCACATGCGGCGGGCAAGGGTGACACTGATCCCGATGGTTATTACCAGCTGAACCTGCAGTTTCACGCCACAGTGCCCGAGGCGTCGGGCAACCCGTTCCTGCTAGAGATGATAAAGACCAATGCCCGCAAACTGCTGGCCTATTACCGCGCGCGCTACCGCTATGCCGGGGCGATTGCCGCCTCTGCCGCTGATCAGCGCCGGATTGCCGGGCTGATCACCGCGCGCGACGCCGTGGGGGCCGAAACTGCGATGCAACGCCATGTGCAGTTCGATCAGGTCACCGCAATGGATTTGCTGGCCGCCCTGTCCTGAACGCCGCTTCAAGGAACCCCACGATCAGCGCTGCCATCCGCGCGGTATCCGCCCGCTGCGTCAGTGATTGCCGCGCCCTGGCGATCACATCACCAGGCAGCTTGCCTTCCAGTTCATCCACCAGTGCCGTGATAAACCCATGCGTCATTTCCGGGTGATAATGCGTGGTCAGCACCCGCGCACCCAATGCTATGGCCGCCAGGCACCCATCGCCAGCGCAATGGCCTGATGCTCAAAGCACACCCCGGGCAGCGGTATGCCCCCCCCATGATCTGCTAGATCAGCGCCATCAGCCGCCCCACCCACGCGTCCGCATCATGCACCGACGCCGGGCTGCCCGTGATGATGATCCCGTCAATTCCCACCAAGGTATCCGGGAAAACCCCGTCCTTCGCACTGAACACCGAAAACCGCCAGTCCGGCCGCAGCGGGGCAAGCAGGGCTGCAAACGTTTCCCCATCCCGTGGGTGGTATGCCGCACAGGCGCTTTCATCCGTATTCGTAACCAAAATCGCAATATGTACGCAGGACCCGCTTTGCATATTTATGCTAATATTTGGTATATTTATGAATTATCAAACGGCAACAGGGACGTCATGACAGTCTGAAAACCTGCCGATGATGGCGATGCTGATCTGTCCTGCCATGATGCCTTTGCCAATGGCGCCCCTACACCACCTTTGCCCGCCTGCGCCGCGATGATGCTGCCTTTGACGACCCGATGCGCGTCAACCTTGCCCGCACGCCCAACAAACTCCTGTCCTGTGGTCAGGGCGGCCCGCATGTCTGCCTCGGCATGTGGCTTGCGCGGCTGCAGGTGCTGTTCACCGAACTTGCGCGCCGCATAAAACGCGTGGAATCTGCCGGCCCGCAGGCCTTTTTACGGTACAATTTCGTGGGCGGCATCAGAAACCTGCCCGTTACCGTCACCATTTAGGGGAACGCCATGACCGAACGCCTGCGCGCCATGTTCTGTGACCCTGTCAATCATGCGCGGCAAAGCGGCTTTCATCGCCGATGGCACGCCTTGGCCCCTGTGCCCGCGCGGCGCGCTGAAACGCGCCACTGCCGCATGGGCCGCACTTGGCCTGACCCCAAAGGTGGGGATTAACTTGAGGCTTACGCCTTTGTCCGCACGGATGATGGCAGCATCGTGCCCTATGATAACCCCGGTGGCGTGGTCTATGATACAGGCAACTGTACCGATCCGCGCCGCTTTACTGATGCGATCTGGAACAAGGCGCAGGCCATTGGCCTGCCGTTGGACCTGATCACCGCCGAATCTGACACGCCGCAGTTTGAATTCACCCTGACCTGCGATGATGCTGTGGCCCACATTGATACCGTGGTGCTGGTCCGGCAAATGGCGCGGGAAGTGCCTTTGGTGATCGGTGAATGCGGCGGCAACCTGTCTTGTGCGACCTGCCATGTGCAGGTCGACGCTGCGTGGGTGGCCCGTGTTGG
>JAYUZO010000300.1:0-5351 GCA_043751715.1 Rhodobacterales bacterium
ATCGGGGTGGCGTCGGCGTTCATGAACAACACGCCGCTGGTGGCGGTGATGATCCCGGTGGTGATTCAGATTGCGGCACGGGTGGGCAAGGCGCCGTCCAAGCTGCTGATCCCGCTGAGTTACATGACGGTGCTGGGGGGAATGATCACGCTGATCGGCACATCGACGAACATTCTGGTCGACGGGGTGGCGCGCAAAAAGGGGCTGGAACCGTTCAGCCTGTTTGAAATTGCCCCCTTGGGCATTGCAGTGACGGTTGTGGGAGGGATTTACCTTGCGCTGTTTGCCGACCGGTTGTTGCCGGTGCGCCAGTCGATGGGGGCCTTGCTGAGCGACCGGAGCAAGATGAAGTTTTTCACAGAAGTCGCGGTGCCGGAAGGATCGGCGCTGATCGGGCAGGCACCGCTGGAGGTGGATGTATTCCGCAAGGACCGGGTGCGGGTGATTGACGTGCTGCGCGGTGACGCAAGTTTGCGGCGCGATCTGGGGGCGGTGCAGCTGGCCGAGGGCGACCGGGTGGTGCTGCGGACGGAAATGACGGAACTGCTGGGGCTGAAGGCGCGCAAGGATGTGGTGCTGGTGGACAAGCTTTCATCGGTGCAGACGCAAACGGTAGAGGTGCTGATCAGCCCCGGTTGCCGGATGGAGGGGCGCAGTCTGGGGGAATTGCGGCTGCGCAGGCGGTATGGGGTTTACGTGATTGCGGCACACCGGCGGAACCAGAACATCGGGCGGCAGCTGGATGAGTTGGTGGTGCGGGTGGGTGATACGCTGCTGTTGGAAGGGGCGATCGAAGATATTCAGCGGCTGGCGGCAGATATGGATCTGGTGGATATCACGCATCCGACGACCAAGGCCTATCGGCGGGCAAAAGCGCCGATTGCGCTGATTGCGTTGGGGATTGTGGTGGTGCTGGCGGCGTTTGATGTGGCACCGATCATGGCACTGGGGCTGATTGCGGTGGCGATTATTCTGGTGACGCGGTGCATTGACAGCGATGAGGCGTTTTCGTTCATCGACGGGCGGCTGATTGCGATGATTTTCGCGATGCTGGCGGTGGGTGAGGGGTTGGATCATTCGGGTGCGGTGGGGCTGATTGTGGGGGCGGTCAGCCCGTATATGGAAGGGCTGCCGCCATTCTGGATGATCTTGTGTGTGTATTTTCTGGGGCTGGTGCTGACGGAATTTCTGTCCAACAACGCGGTGGCGGTGATCTACACGCCGATTGCGATGGAACTGGGGATGAGCCTTGGGCTGGACCCGCGGCCGTTCGCGGTGGCGGTGATGTTTTCGGCGACCTTGGCGTTCGCGACGCCGGTGGGGTATCAGACCAACATGATGGTGTACGGGCCGGGGGGATACCGGTTTACCGATTACATGCGCATCGGGATTCCGCTGAACATTATCACGGGGCTGGTGGCCTGCGCGCTGATCCCGCTGATCTGGCCGTTGTGAGAGGGGCCGTCGTGAGAGGGCCATGGTGAGCGGGGTTGCCCTTGCGCCCTTGGGCGGTGTAAAGCCCGTGCGCGTCTATCGGCAGGGGATACTTCATCATGGCAGGCCATTCGAAATGGGCAAACATCCAGCACCGCAAGGGCAAGCAGGATAAGCTGCGGTCCAAGATGTTTTCCAAGCTGGCCAAGGAAATTACCGTGGCGGCCAAGATGGGCATGCCGGATGTGGACATGAACCCGCGTCTGCGCCTTGCGGTGAAAGCGGCCAAGGCGGTGTCGATGCCCAAGGATGTGATCGACCGGGCGATCAAGAAAAGCCAGTTGGGCGACGAGGCGGATTACACGGAAATCCGCTATGAAGGCTATGGCGCGGGCGGCATTGCGATTATTGTTGAGGCGCTGACGGATAACCTGAACCGCACGGCGAGCAACGTGCGCAGCTATTTTTCCAAAAGCGGCGGTAATCTGGGCACGACGGGGTCGGTCAGCCACGGCTTTGACCGGGTCGGTGAGATTACCTATCCGGTGGGGGCGGGGTCGGCGGATGACGTGATGATGGCGGCACTGGATGCGGGCGCGGATGACGTGGAATCGGATGACGATGGCCACTGGATTTACTGTCAGGTCGAGGCGCTGTCAGCGGTATCGGACGCGCTGGAAAAGGCCTTGGGGGAATCGACGGAATCCAAGCTGATCTTCAAGCCGCAGGTGGTGACCGAGGTCGATCTGGACACGGCGCAAAAGCTGATGCGGCTGATTGATCTGCTGGATGAAGATGATGATGTGCAGACGGTGACGCATAACTTTGACATCCCCGAGGATGTGGCGGCACTGCTGGAGTGATGTGGTGGTGGCGGGGTGAACCCCGCCCTACGCCCTACGCCCAACACTTTGACGCTGCGCGTATCGCAGAGCGCGGATTGGGTATTTTTGCAAAGAGAAAACCAAAGGGCGGCGTTCGGGCGGCTTTGGTCAGTGCAGATGCGCGCATGCGGCGGTACGGATGGCGGCGGTCAGTGGGGCGATGGCGGTGGCGGTCAGGCGGTTGAACTGCCAGTACAGCGGCAGATCGAACGGGGCATGGGGGCACAGGTCAACCAGCATATGGGTGGCAAGGTGCGGGGTGATCAGCGCCTCGGGGTTCAGCGCCCAGCCAAGGCCCGCAGCGCAGGCGGCGACAAACCCTTCGGATGAGGCGATGTGGTGGGTGGGCATGGGGCCGGCAAAGCCGGTTTCGCGTGTGGCCCACAGCGCCTGCAACCGGTCACTTTCGGAAAATTGCAGGGTGGGGGCGCGGGCGAGTGCGGCGGCGGTCAGGCCATGGGGAAACCATTGTGCAACAAAGGCGGGCGTGGCGGTGGCGCGGTAGCGCAATGCACCAAGGGCCATGGTTTCACAGCCCTGTAACGGGCCGGGGGCAGAGGTAATGGCGGCGACCACGTCACCGCGGCGCAACCAGTTTTGTGCGATATCCTGATCGGCGATCACAAGATCGAACAGAAAGCCGGTGGTGGTGGCCAGGGCGGGGATCACCCATGTGGCCAGGCTGTCGGCGTTGACGGCAATGCGCAGTTTGGTGGGGCCGGGGTTGGCCTGTGGCAGGGTGTCTTGCAGGCTGTGTTCCAGCAGGGCCACCTGATTATAATGCGCAATCAGGCGCAGGCCTGCGGGGGTGGCACGGCAGGGTTGGCCGCGGATCACAAGCAGGGTGCCGATCTGGTCTTCCAGCGCCTTGATGCGGTGGGACATGGCAGACGGGGTCAGCGACAGGTCAGCGGCGGCCAGATCAAAGGCACCGCGATGGTGGATGGCGGCAAGGGCGGCAAGCTGGGCATAGTCGAACATGGCGGACCTGCGAATGAAACATATTCATTCACCCTTACAGGAATGAATTTGCTTTGGGCAATTGGCTGCGGCACATCGCAGGCTGACGGGCAAAAGGACGCTGACGATGTTTGAAGCTATGCTTGCGGGATTTGCATTGGGGTTCAGCCTGATTCTGGCGATCGGGTCACAGAATGCGTTTGTGCTGCGGCAGGGCTTGCGGCGGGAACATGTGGCGGCCGTGGTGGCGGTGTGCGCGGTGTCGGATGCCATGCTGATCGGGGCGGGCGTGGCGGGGTTCGGAACGCTGGCGGCGGTGGTGCCGTGGTTTGCGCAAGCGATGCGCTGGCTGGGGGTGGCGTTTCTGCTGACCTATGGTGCGCTGCGGTTTCGGGCGGCCCTGCAAGGGGGTGAGGCGTTGCGCCCGGCGCAGGATATGCCGGTGCCGCTGGGACGGGTGATTGCGACGTGCCTGCTGCTGACATGGGCGAACCCGCATGTGTACCTTGATACGGTGGTGCTGCTGGGGTCGGTGTCGGCGCAATATGCACCGCATGGGCTGGGGTTTGCACTGGGGGCGATGGCGGCGTCGGGCGTGTTCTTTTCGCTGCTGGGGTTCGGGGCGCGGCTGCTTGCGCCTTTGTTTGCGCGGCCGCAGGCGTGGGTGGTGCTGGAGGTGATGGTGGGCATCACGATGTGGGTGATTGCGGCGGGGCTGGCGTTTGGCTGAGAGGTGGTGTTGCGCCAGACGGCAGGGCAGCGGGCGGGGTGGTGAGGGTTGGGAAAGGCACAAGGCCTAGGGTCGCGGGTCACAGATGCACCTGCGGAGAACCCGATGCCCGATACCTCACCCATCCTGAACCTGCCCTACATCTTGCCGGCACAGGCGCAAAAACATGTCACGCATAATGAGGCGATCCGCCTGTTGGACATGATCGTGCAACTGGCGGTGGCCAGCCGCAGCCTGACGGTGCCACCGGCAGCACCGGCCATTGCCGACCGGTATATCGTGGGGGTGGGGGCGACGGGTGCCTGGGCGGGCAAGGATAACCTGATTGCGGTCTGGGGCACGACGGGCTGGGTGTATGTGACACCGCTGGCAGGCTGGCAGGCCTATGTGACGGCAGAGGGGGCGGCGGCGATTTTCAATGGCACGGCGTGGACGGTGCAGGGTGTGCCCGCGCAGGTGCCGCTGCTGGGGGTCAATGCGACGGCGGATACAACGAACCGGCTGACGATATCGGCGCCGGCCACGCTTTTGAACAATGCGGGGGCCGGGCATCAGGTCAAGGTGAACAAGGCAACGGCTGCGGATACGGCGAGCCTGCTGTTTCAGACGGGCTTTTCGGGCCGGGCGGAAATGGGGCTGGCGGGGAATGATGATTTCAGCGTGAAGGTCAGCGCGGATGGCACGGCCTTTGCGACGGCATTGCAGGCGAATGCGGCGACGGGATGGGTGACGCTGCCGCAGCCGGTGCGACTGGGGGGGCAGGTGGCTGATCCTGTCAGCCCGGCAAACGGCACGATGTGGCTGAACACGACGACGGGTGAGGTGCGGCTGCGCACGGCGGGGGCGACGATTGCAGTGGGGGCGGGGGGCGGCAGCCTTGGTGACGGTGACAAGGGCGATGTGACGGTTTCGGGCGTTGGCACGGTGTGGACGGTGGATGCGGGGGCGATCACGCTGGGCAAGATGGCGGGCCTTGCGTCGGGCACGATCATCGGGCGGGCGACGGCGGGCACGGGCGTGCCCGAGGCGCTGACAGCCACGCAAGCGCGCACGCTGCTGAACGTGGCGGCGGGTGCCACGGTGAACGCGGCGGATGCGGTGCTGCTGGCGCGGGCCAATCATACGGGCACGCAGGGTGTGGGCACGATTACCGGGCTGGCGGCGGTGGCAACCAGCGGGTCGGCGGCGGATTTGACGGTGGGCACGCTGCCTGCCGGGCGGTTTGATGATGGGGCGCATGGTGCGCGGGCGGGTGGGGCCTTGCATGCGGTGGCGACCACGGCTGTGGCGGGCTTTCTGTCAGGCGCGGACAAGACCAAGCTGGACGGTGTGGCGGCGGGGGC
>JAYUZO010000301.1:0-2827 GCA_043751715.1 Rhodobacterales bacterium
CGCCTGACGTGGTATCCAAGGCGCTGGATACGCTGAAGGGCAAGGCGCGGGTGAAGCGCGCCATGTGGTCGCGCCGCGCGCAGGAATACGAACAAAAGATCAACTCGGGTGATCTGTTGTCGATTGCCGAAGTGGTGCGCGATCTGCACCGCTGTGACGATCAGCGCGAACAAAGCTATTCCGAACGCCAGCTGTATGAGGCTGCACTTGAACGTCTGACCCGTGAAGTGGCCGCTGTTGCAGGCACGGACGAGGCGGGCGCACAAAAGCAGGTGGGTGCCGTTCTGGTGGGCCGCGCCGCCTGATGTGACGGGTGGGATGGGCAGTTTGCCCATCCTACAAAGCGCCAACGGCGGATGGGTAGAGTGCCCATCCTACAAGGCGCCAATGGCGGATGGGCAGATTGCCCATCCTACACATCGCAAAAGCAGACCAGCACACAGGTAGAATGGGCAATCTGCCCATTTACCCCGCGAAAAACCCGGCCAGCACCACCAGCCCCGCCACTTCGGCGATCTGCTGTGCCGCCCCCAACACATCACCCGTTTGTCCGCCGATCCGTGCGCGCGCCAGTCCTATCAGCCCCAGCGTTGTCGCCCCCACCATCAGCGCCACCAGCAGGGCTGCTGCCAATTCAACCGTCAGCACCCCCACGATCAGCGCCAGTGCCACGGCCACGCCCGCCGCCTGCGCATCCGGCTGCCCCACGCTGTGCGCCAGCCCCTTGCCCCGCGCATTCGGCAGCGCCCACATCACCACGGCCATCGGCGCGCGTGACAAGGCCGCTACCGCCACCACCGCCCAGACCGACACAGGCAACACCGCGCACAGCGCCGCCCACCGCGCCAGCACCGTCAGCACCAGCGCCAAGGTGCCATAGCTGCCGATATGGCTGTCTTTCATGATCTCCAGCCGCCGCTCTTGCGTCCAGCCGCCGAAAAATCCGTCCACCGTATCGGCCAGCCCGTCTTCATGCAGCGCCCCGGTCACCACCGCACCTGCCGCCAGCACACCCACCGCCGCCACGGTTACAGGCACGCCCACCGCCATCAGCGCAGCACCTGCAGCGGCGGCCAGAACGCCGACCACCACGCCCACCAATGGCCAGGCCCAGGCCGCCTCGGCACCGCGCGGGTGGTCAATGTGCACTGGCAGCCGTGTCAAAAGGCCAATGGCTGATGCCACATCACGCCAAAGCCCCGAAATGTCGCGTGCGATCATCAGATTGCCTTTCCCGGACTGGTCTTTCATCGCCCCATTGGGTAGCGAAGGCCACGGCATAGCGCAACATCCGGGGTTCCCATGGCTGCTTTCACCACGCTTTCAGAATTTCAGGCGCTGCTGGCCGCCATGCCCGGCCCGGACCCCATGGCCATCACCGCCGCCGCCCAACGCAATGAACAGCTGACCAAACCGCCCGGCGCGCTGGGACGATTAGAAGATATTGCGATCTGGGTGGCCGGCTGGCAGGGCACGGCCCAGCCCCGCACCGACCGCGCGCAGATCTGCATCTTTGCCGGCAATCACGGCATTGCCGCGCGGGGCGTGTCGGCGTTTCCGGCCGAAGTGACGGCGCAGATGGTGGCGAATTTCGCCAGCGGCGGGGCGGCCATCAACCAGTTGGCCAAGACCTTTGGCGCCAAGATGACGGTTGAGGCGCTTGATCTTGAAACCCCCACGGCCGATTTCACCCAAGGCCCTGCCATGTCCGAGGCCGAGGTGGTTGCAGCCCTGCTGGCAGGCTGGAACGCGCCGGATGCCACGGCCAACCTTTTGGTGGTCGGTGAAATGGGCATTGGCAACACCACATCGGCGGCGGCCATTGCCACGGCGCTGTACGGTGGTGAATGGGTCGGGCGCGGCACGGGCGTGGATGATGCAGGCCTTGCGCGCAAGGTGGCTGTGGTCACGGCCGGGCTGGCGGCCAACCCGGCGGCACATCAGAACGGCCTGCAGGCCCTGCGCTGCCTTGGCGGGCGCGAGATTGCCGCGATGGCAGGCAGCCTGGCCCGCGCGCGATCCTTGCGCATTCCCGTTATTCTGGATGGTTTCATTGCCTGCGCCGCTGCCGCCTGTCTGGAGGCATGTGTGCCCGGCAGCCTGACCCATACCATCGCAGGCCATTTGTCAGCCGAAGGCGCACATGGCCGCCTGTTACAACAGCTGGGCAAATCGCCGCTGCTGTCACTTGGCCTGCGCCTTGGCGAAGGATCGGGTGCCGCCCTTGCCATTGGCATCGTGCGCGCCGCCTGCGCATGCCAGTCGGGCATGGTGACATTTGCCGAAGCCGGGGTAGCCGGGGGCTGACCCCGCCCCTTTCATACTGGTGCAAATATCCGCGCCGCAGGCAACCTTTCTACCCTGTCGCCAGAACCGCCTCCAGCAGGTCATAACTGCCCTGCATGCCGTCCATCATGTCGCCCGCCAGAACCTTATCGCGCATCGCGCCCGTCGGGTAGGTAATCACGGACCGCACCAACGTGCCGCCATCCTGCGCCAGATAGTCAACGCTTTCCGTCGTCTCGCCTCCCGTCCAGTCGGGGTCAAACAGTTCCTTATGCACAATCCGGCGGTCACCGTTCGGGGCCACCTGCATATCGGTGAACATGCCCGTCAGCCACATCCGCTGCTGATCCGGCATGTCCCAGCCATAGCGAAAACGCCCCCCCGGCCGGGGGTCGAGTTCGGCCACAATCATCGGCGTGCTGGGGCTGCTAAGCCAGCGCATCACCATATCGGGTTCCAGAAAGGCCTTCACAACCGCCTCGACGCTGGCCGCAAAATGACGCTCGACCATGATTTGCGCATCCCCCACCGCCGTCACCTT